>NZ_JBFAJO010000011.1:0-155217 GCF_040655255.1 Kitasatospora sp. NPDC050463 | reverse complement strand
GCCAGCGGGTCAGCGCCGCGCCGTCCGGGTCCTCCGGGAACAGCGAGACCAGCTCCGGGCGCTCGCCCAGCAGCCGCTCCCACTGGGGCAACGGCCCTTCGTCCGTTACGAGATGACTGGCCGACAGCCCCGGGCCGGCAGTGCTGACGCCGCTCGGACGACCGGCTCCCCGGTGCGGTTACGTCGGCCCGTGCGGGGCGGCCGGGCATCCCCCGCGCCCCGCCCCGGGCGGGTCACTTGCGCAGCAGCAGGATGACGCCCGCGGTCACCAGGCCGACCACGACCGCGGCCGCGCCGTACGCCAGCCGGTGCGCGCGCAGGACGGGCAGGAAGCGGTCCACGGCGTAGCGGCCGGGCCCGGTCAGGGCGAGCGCGGCGGCGCCGGCGGTGAGCAGCAGCTCGTACTCGCTGCCCTTGGGCGCGAAGAAGCCGCCGCCCCAGGTGACGGCGAGCGCGTTGACCACGGTGCCGAGGATGGCGGCGGCGGCCAGCGGGGTCAGCAGGCCGACGGCGAGCGCGAGGCCGCCGAAGGTCTCGGTGAGACCGGCGACCACGGCCATGGCGTCGCCGGCCGGGTAGCCGCTCATGGTGAAGAACTGACCGGTGCCGTCGAGGCCGCCACCACCGAACCAGCCGAAGAGCTTCTGGCTTCCGTGCGCGGCCATGGTCAGGCCGAGTGCGAGGCGCAGCAGGAGCAGGCCGGCGTCGTAGGCGTGCGGTGACGTCGCCGCGGACGCGGGTACGGCCCGGCCCGGGAGGACGGTGGCGGTGGTGGGGGCGGTCGTGCTCGGGCTGGTGCTCGGCATGCGCGTCTCCATCATTCGGGATCGGTCGAGGCAAGGGGTCACGGACGGTCACGGGTGAGCAGTTCGTTCAAATTCGAACCGGCCGCCGTTCGACCGTACCTGGAAGTTCGAATTTGAACAACCGCGGCGAACGCGGGGCGTGAGGAGAGGTGCACCCGGACCGGACCGGCCGCGGCGCGGGCGCGAGTCGCGGGCCGTCGAACGCGGGCGCAGGGTGGAGGCATGGCTCACCGCAGGGAACACCAGCGGCCGGCGCGGCCCGGCACGCCGTACGCCGGAGCGCTGGCCGCGTTCGGCGAGCGCGTCCGGCTGGTCGCGCCCGACCAGTGGGACGCGCCCACACCGTGCGCCGAGTGGTCGGTCCGGGACCTGGTCAACCACCTCACCGGCGAACAGCTCTGGGTACCCGAGCTGCTGATGGGCTCGACCGTCTCGGAGGTCGGCGGCCGCTTCGAAGGCGATGTGCTCGGCACCGACCCGGCCGCCGCCTGGACGGCCGCCGCCGGAGCCGCCCGCGCGGCGTTCGAGGTGCCCGGCGCCACCGAGCTGACCGTCCACCTCTCGTTCGGCGACGTCTCCGCCCAGTACTACCTGGACCAGCTCACCACCGACGCCGTCGTGCACACCTGGGACCTCGCCGAGGGCATCGGCCGGCGGACCCGGCTGCCGAGCGGCCTGGCGGAGTTCGCGCTCGGGCAGCTGGCGGGCTACGGGGACCTCTCCGGCAGCGGCCTGTTCGACCCGCCGCTACCGGTGCCCGACGACGCCGACCCGCAGACCCGGCTGCTCGCCCTCACCGGGCGCCGCGACCGCGCCTGATGCCGCGCCCGCCCCGGAGCGCGCCCGCACCGGGACCGGACGCCGATCGGGCCGCACACCCGGGGTGACCTGGGGTGATCCGTTCCGCCCCGCCGCAGTGCCCGACGCCGGATACTGGAGGAGTCGGGGGATCACCGGACGAGAGGCGGGCGCGCCATGAGCCGCAGGCCTGACATCCTCGGCGAGTTCACCGCCGACCACCGGGCGGTGACGGAGCTGCTCGCCCGGATCGAGGCCGCGCCGGACGGTGCGCCCGAGCGTGGCGAGCTGGTCGGACAGCTGACCGACCTGCTGTTCACCCACTGCGCCGCCGAGGAGGAGCACCTCTTCCCGGTCGTCCAGCACGATGTGCCGGACGGCGGGGCACTGGTGTTCACGAGCATCCACGAGCACCTCGCGATCGGCCAGTACCTCTCCGACCTGCAGGGGGTCGGCCCCGGTGAGCCGGCCTTCGCCACCCTGTACCAGGGGCTCGCCGACATCGTGCGCCGGCATCTGGCGGTGGAGGAGGAGCAGCTCTTCCCGGTCGCCCGGAAGGCGCTGCCCGCCGCCGCCCGGGCCGCGCTCGGCGAGCGGCTGCGGGCCGGGCGGGAGCGGCAGGAGGTCACGGAGCAGGGCCCGTAGCGGGCCTCGGGCCGGAGCGCAGGCACCGGACGTCGGACCCCGCCGGACGTCGGACCGTCGGACCTCAGGCCTTCGGGCTGATCACCGCGAAGCGGCCGCCCTCCGGGTCCTGGAGACGGGCCACCCGCCCGTACGGCGAGTCGAAGGCCGGCCCGATCCCCGAGCCGCCGAGCGCCTCGGCCCGGGCCAGCGCCGCGTCGGTGTCCGGCACCGAGAAGGAGACCTCCCAGTGCGGTGACAGTCCGGTCGGCCCGCCCGCGTGCTCCCTTGCCAGGGCGGCCACGCTGTGGCCCTCGGCCCGCAGCACCACCCGGTCGTGCTCCCACCGCACCTCGAAGCGCTCCGGGTCGCGGCCGTCCCAGCGGAACACCTCGCCGTAGAAGAGCGCGGCCGCGAACGGGTCCGGCGTGCGCAGCTCGATCCAGACCGGCGCGCCCGGCAGGTCCAGGCGCCGGGCGCGGCCCAGCGGGCCCTCCCAGATGCCGAACACCGCGCCCGCCGGGTCCGCGGCGAAGGCCACCCGCCCGGCGTCGAAGGCCAGCGGGCCCACCGCCAGGGTCGCGCCGCGCTCGCGGACCGCGTCGGCCGCGGCGTCGGCGCTCTCCGTCCCGAAGTAGCTGGTCCACGCCACGGGCATCTGCCAGCCGCTGCCGGCGACTCCCAGCCCGGCCACCGCCTCGCCGCCGGTCACCGCGTGCACGTAGGGGCCGAAACGATCCGGTCCGGGCTCGAACTCCCAGCCCAGCAAGGGCCCGTAGAACGCCTTCGCCGCGTCGAGATCGCGCGCCATCAGGCTCACCCAGCACGGAACGGCCGCCACGCAGCGCACCTTGGCGGTCTCACCGCTGCCCATCGCGCACCTCCTCGACGCCCGTCCGCCGGGCCCCTCCCGACGCCCACGGCCTACCGGCCGCCCGGGCGACTTCAGCCTAGGCCGACATGCCGACCCGGGCGCGGCACGGCGCGCAGGGGGCAGCGCTCGCGGCGCCCCGCCGGCGCGCGGGCACCGGCGGGCGCGGGCCGGGGGCGGGCCGGCGACGCAGTTGCGGCGCGCCGCGCCCTCCGAAGGCGTCGTGACCCACGCGGGACGCGGGGCGGGCGGGCCGGACGCCCCCCGGGGCGTGCTGTCGGCGGTGCTGCTCCCGGACAGGCGGACGCAAAGCCGCCTCGCGCCCTCGGAGGAGTTCCGGAGCGGGCGTCCGCGAAGGGGAGGACACCTCCGATGCGGCGGGCGTGCCGGTCACCGTGTGCCCCCGGAGCTACGGGGCCTCATCTCCCGATCGGCTGGACCCGGCAGGCCCCGGCAGCAGCCGGCCGCCGTCCATGGTCGCGACGGAGTCCGCGAGCACGTCGGCGGCGGACAGGTCATGGGTGACGAAGAGCAGTGCGAGGCCGCTGCCGGCCCGCAGCTCCGCGAGCCTGCCGAGGATCGCCGCCCGGGTCGCGGCGTCCAGGCCCGAGGTGATCTCGTCGCAGACCAGGACCGCCGGCCGGGCGATCAACGCCCGGGCCAGAGCCGCCCGTCGCAGCTCACCGCCGGAGAGGGCGGCGGGCGGGCGGGCCGCCTGGGCCGGGCCGAGGCCGAGCCCGGCGAGGAGCGCGAGGGCCTCGTCGGCCGCCGCCGGCCCGCGCAGGCCGCGCAGCCGGACGGCGGCGCGGGCGACCTGCCCGCCGACCGGGCGGCCGTCCGCGAAGGACGCCCGGGCGTCCTGGAACACGTACTGCACGGCGGCGAGTTCGGCGCGGTCACGGCCCCGGACACTGCGCGGCAGCGGTGCGCCGTCGAGCAGCAGGAGGCCCCGGTGGCGGGAGTGCAGACCGGCGAGACAGCGACCCAGGGTGGTCTTGCCGCTGCCGGAGCGGCCGACCAGCGCCAGACACTCCCCCGCCCGGAGCACGAGACGCACGTCGTGCAGGACGGTGCCGCCGCCGGGGTGGCGGGCGGTGAGGCCGGTGACGGCGAGGCGGGCCGGCCCGGGCGGGCGCGGCCGGGCCGGGGGGACGGCCGGGACGGGCCGGCCGGGCGCCACCGGCGCGAACCCGTCGAGCACCTCCGACGGCGGGCCGCAGCGCCGCACCCGGCCCGCGTCGAGGACGACCACCTCGTCCGCGAGCTCCGCCACCACGCCCAGGTCGTGGCTGAGCAGCAGGATGCCCGTGCCGCGCGCGGCCAGGGCGCGGAGCAGGGCGGTGAGCCGCGCCTTGGTCCGCGCGTCCTGGCCGGTGGTGGGCTCGTCGGCGACGATCACCCGCGCGCCGAGCAGCAGTGCCTGGGCGAGTACCACGCGTTGCTGCTGGCCACCGGAGAGCTGGTACGGGAATCGTCGCAACAGGCCCTCCACACCGGCCAGTTCGGCGTCCCGAAGAGCTTCCTCGACGGCGGCCGGTCCGGCGCCGGTCCGGCGGGCGACGTCGCGCAGCAGCACGCCGACCCGGCGCGCCGGGTTGAGTACGGTGGCGGGATGCTGCGGGAGGTAGCCCGCCGGACCGGCCGAGGCGGCGACCGTACCGCGGACCTGCGCCCCGGGCGGGTACTCCCCCAGCAGGGCGAGCGCGGTGGTGGTCTTGCCGCTGCCGGAGGGCCCGACCAGCGCGGTCACCCGGCCCCGGCGCACCCGCAGGCCGACGCCGTCCACCAGCGCCCTCCCGTCCACCGCCACCCGCAGGCCGTCCACGCTCACCAGCACCGGAGCGGTCATCGTCGCGTCCCCTTCCGGCCGCCGCCGTGCAGGGCGGCGTCGAGCAGCAGGTTGGTGCCGGTGGCGAGACCGGCGATCAGCAGTGCGGGGACGACCACCGCCCAGGGCTGGAGCAGGAGGCCGGGCCGGTTGCGGTCCACCATCACCGCCCAGTCGGCGGCATCCGGCTGTACGCCCAGGCCGAGGAAGGCCGCCGTGGCGACCAGGTGGAGCGCGCCGACCAGCCGGGTGCCGGCATCGGCGGCGAGGGTGCGGCGGATCGACCGGGCCACCTGGCCGAACGCGATCCGCGACCAGGACTCCCCGTGCAGCCGCAGTGCCTCCACCACCGGGCGCGCGGCGGCCTCCACGGCGGCCGCGTGCACCACCCGGGCGATGTCCGGGACGGCCGCCACCGCGACCAGGACGGCCAGCCCGACCGGCCCGGGCGACAGGGCGGTGGCGGCCAGCAGGACGAGCAGCAGTGTGGGCACCGCGATCAGCACGTCCACCGGCCGCAGCAGCACCTCCTCCAGCCAGGCCCGCCCGGTGAGCGCGGCCGCCAGTGCGAGCGGCAGCGCCACCGCGTACCCGAGCGCCGTCGCGGCGACCGCCACCAGGACCACCGGCCGCCCACCGAGCAGGATCTGGCGCCAGACGTCGCGCCCGGTGAAGTCGGTACCCAGCCAGTGCCCGCCGCCCGGGGTGAAGGAGACCGCGCGCGGCCCGGCCTCCCCCGCGAGCAGCGGACCGAACAGCGCGAGCAGCAGCGGCCCGGCGATCAGCGCGGCGCCCAGCAGGTACCGGCGCGTGCCACCGGCACCCCCGGCCTCCCGCGCCCTCACACCGCCACCTCCGTCCGGGGCGCCAGCCGACGGGCCACCAGGTCGGCGGCCAGGTTGAGCAGCACCGTCACCACACCGAACAGCAGCGCCAGGGCCTGCACCACCGGGACGTCCCGGGTGGCGACGGCGTCCAGCAGCACGGTGCCCAGGCCCGGGATCACGAACAGCGCCTCGACGACGACCACACCGCCCAGCAGCCAGTCCGCGGTCCGGGCGAGCTGCTGGGCGGCCGGGGCGAGGGCGTTGGGCAGGGCGTGCGTCCAGCGCACCCGGGCCGGCGCGACGCCGCAACGCAGCGCGTGGACGGCGTACGGCGCGGCCATCGCCTCGATCAGGCCGGCCCGGACCAGCCGGGCGATCGAGCACACCGGGCGCGCCAGCAGCACCAGCACCGGCAGGGCCAGGACGGCCGGCTGCCGCCCGAGTCCGCCGACGGCGGTCGGCGGCAGCCAGTCCAGCCGCAGCGCGAACACCGCGGTCAGCAGCACCCCGAGGGCGAACTCCGGTACCGCGTGGACCGCCAGGGTCAGGGTGCTGATCGCACGGTCCAGCGGCCCTCCCTCGCGGCGGGCCGCGAGCATGCCCAGCCCGACCGCGATCGGGACGAGCAGCACCAGGGTGAGCGCCGCCAGCAGCACCGTCGGTCCGAGGCCGTCGGCGAGCAGGCCGGCCACCGGGCGGCCGCCGGCCAACGAGCGGCCGAGCTCGCCGTGCGCCAAGTCCCCCAGCCAGTCGGCGAATCGCTCGACCGCCGGGCGGTCGAGCCGCAGCGCCTCGCGGATCGCGGCGATCCGCGCCGGACCGGGGTCGTCCCCGGCCAGGGCGACGGCGGCGTCGCCGGGCAGCGCCTCGGTGAGGGTGAAGACCAGCACGGGGACGGCCGCCACCTGGGCCGCGCCGAGCAGCAGCCGGCGTCCGGCCCAGGCGCGCAGCGGTGCGCTCACGCCAGCCAGACCTGGTCGAAGCGGGCCCAGTCCAGGGTGTTCGCGGGGGCCCCGGCGTCGACGCCGCGCAGGCGCGGCGCGGTGCCGACGATCCAGTCCGCGAAGCCCCAGATCAGGAAGCAGCCCTCGTCGTACAGCCGGCGCTGCATCCGCTCGTAGAGGGCCGCGCGGGCACCCTGGTCCGCGGTGGACTGGGCCTGCGCGTACAGGTCGTCGAAGTCCCGGTGGCGCCAGTGGCCGGCGTTGGTGGTGGAGTCGGAGAGCAGCCGCTGGGAGATGTGCGACTCGATGGGCAGCACACCGGAGCGGTAGGAGGCGAGCACGCCGCCGTCCAGGATGTCCTTCCAGTAGGTGTCCTTGCTGCCGACCTTCACCTCGACGGTGACGCCCGCCCGGGCCGCCTGCTCCTTGAAGATGCCGGCCGCCTCGACGAAGCCGGCGGCGACCGGGGAGGTGTCCAGGGTGACCTTGAGCCCCTCGGCCCCGGCCTCGCGCAGCAGGGCGCGGGCCAGGGCGAGGTCCTGGGTGCGCTGGGGCAGCGCGGCCGGGTAGTACCGGGCGCCCTTGCCGAAGAGGTCGTTGCCGATCTCGCCGGCCCCGGAGAGGGCGCCGTCGACCAGTTCCCGCCGGTCGGCGATCAGGAAGAAGGCCTGCCGCACGCGCGGGTCGTCGAAGGGCGGCCGGTCGGTCTTCATCACGAACCCCTGCATCGCGCTGCCCCGCAGCCGGACGATCCCGATCCGCCCGCCGCCCTGGTGCGCACGGGCCGTGGCGGGCGTCAACTCATGGGCGTAGTCGGCCTGTCCGGCGAGCAGGGCGTTGGCGCGGGCCGACTCCTCCGCGGCGTCGAGGATCTCCAGCTCGTCCAGGTGCGGGGCGCCCTCCCAGTATCCGTCGAACCGCCGGACGAGCAACGAGTGGCCGGGCTCGAACCCGACGAAGACGAACGGGCCCGAGCCGACCGGCCGGTCGAAGGACTCCGCCCCCTCGGGCACGATGTAGGCGCCGAACGCGGCCAGTACGTTGGGGAATTCGGCGTACGGGCGCTTGAGACGGAACTCCACGGTGGCGGCGTCGACGGCCCGGCTGGCGGCGAGGTCGATCGGTTCCAGGGAGGCGCGGGCCCGGAACGCCCGCTTCGGGTCGGCTATTCGGCGGTAGCTGTACAGCACGTCGGCAGCGGTGACGGGCCGGCCGTCGTGGAAGGCGGCCGGACGCAGCCGGACCGTCCAGGTGTCCAGGGCGGCATTGGGCTCCCAGCCACTGGCCAGCCGGGGCACGGCGGCGAGGTCGGAGCCGAAGTCGGCGAGCTTGTCGTAGAGGGCCTTGGCGCGGGCCGCGTCGGCGAAGAGGTTGACGAGGTGCGGGTCGAGGGTCTCGCCGGCGCCGCCGCCGGCGAAGACGGCGGGCAGCCGCCCGCCGGCGCGCGGCGCGGCTCCGGCGTCGGCGGCCACCGGGTTCGTGCGGCCCGGGGAGCAGGCCGCGAGGCCGAGGGTGCCGGCGGCGGCGAGCAGGGTGCGGCGGGCAAGGGGGCGGCTCATCGGGTCATCCGCTCTTTCCGGTAAGGGCGTTGGGGCGATACCGGCCTTCGAGCCGGGCAACCAGGTGGAGGCGGTCGCCGTCGGCGGTGTCGGCGGGCCGGTCGCCGTCGGCGGTGTCGGCGGGCCGGTCGCCGTCGGCGGTGTCGGCGGGCCGGTCGCCGTCGGTCCAGGGCGGTTCGGTGCGCGGGCCGGGCCGGTCGTAGAGGTCGAGGACGGTGAAGCCGTGGGCGGCGAGCAGGCGGCGGAGCTCCTGCGGGAAGAGCAGCCGCCAGGCGGACTGCTGCTCGACGGCCGGGGAGCCGTCGTCGCTGCTCCAGGTCCTTGTGCGGCGCAGGAGTTGGGCGGCGTGGTCGATCCGGAGCACGGTGTGCGAGGTGCGGGTGACGCCGTCGCTGGTGACGCTGTCGGTGCGCGGGGCGTCGAGGAGTTCGGTGCGGCCGAGGAAGAAGGCGCCGTTGCGCATCTCGGCGACCAGCAGGCCGCCCGGGCGCAGGTGGCGGCGGAGCCGGCCGAACAGCGCGTCGAGGTCCTCGTTGGTGTGGCAGTACAGGAGGGCGCTGTCCAGGCAGAGGACGGCGTCGAACCGGCCGGGGAGGTGGAAGGTCCGCATGTCGCCGACGTGGTAGTCGGGCCCGGGGTGGTGGGTGCGGGCGTGCCGGATCATCGCCTCCGAGCTGTCGAGACCGGTCACCGTGCGCCCGGCGGCGCGGTGCAGCCAGCCGGCGTCCCGGCCGGTGCCGCAGCCGAGGTCGAGCACGTCCGGTCCGGCGCGGTGGTCGCGGAGCACCGACTCGGCCCATCGGGCGGCGATGAACCCCGGGTCGGGGAAGCGGAGTTCGTAGAGTTCCGGAGTGTCGGTGAGCAGGTTGTGGCCGGTCATCGGGCCTCGCTGGGGAGTGGGCGGGCGGGGGCGGGGAGCCGCCCGGTGCGGTGCAGCCGGGCGAGCGCGGCGGCGGAGCCGAGGCCGAGGGCGGCGCAGAGCAGCCAGGGTGCGGCGGCGGCGCCGTCCATGGCGCGGCCGACGGCGGTGTTGCCGACGGCGGCGGCGAGGCCGGAGACCACGTAGTACAGGCCGTAGTAGGTACCGGTCAGGCCGTCGCGGCCGAAGGCGGGGATCAGGGTCAGGACGAAGGGCTGGGCGGTCATCAGGCCGAGTTGGAGCAGCAGCACGCCGCCGAGGACGCCGGGCAGCCCGGGGGCGGTGAGCGGGAGCAGGAAGCCGGTCGCGGCGACGGCGAGGCCGGCCGCGATCCAGCGGCCGGGCGGGCCGTGCCGCTGGAGCAGGGTGGTGACGCGGAGTTGGAGCGCGAGGTTGGCGAGGGTGCTGGTGAGGAAGACCAGGCTGACCGCGCCCGCCCAGCCGGTGGCACGGCGGGCGGCGTCGGGCAGCAGCAGGTAGAGCTGGCTCTCCATGCCGAACAGGCCGACCATGGCGAGCGAGAAGGCCAGGAACCCCCGGTCAGCGGCCACTTCACGCCAGTCGGCGAGCACCCCGCGCGGCGGCGGCGGGACGGCCCGCCCGGGGAGCGCGACCACCTGCGCGACGGTGAGCAGGGCGAACACGCCGGCGGCGGTGAGCGCGGCGGCGCGGAAGTCGACCAGCAGCAGGACGGTGCCGAGCAGGGGACCGGCCAGCGCCCCGGTGGTGGCGAACACGTTGAACAGCGCGAACGCCTCGGCCTTGCGGTCGGCGGCCTCGTGCGCGACATAGGTGCGCACGGCGGGGTTGAACAGGGCGCCGGCCAGCCCGCTGAGCGCCGACGCGGCCAGCAGCACGGTCAGCGACTCCCCCAGGGCGAACAGCCCGAAGCCGACGGAACGCAGCGCGCAGCCGGCGATGATGACGCGGCGGGCACCGAGCCGGTCGGCGGCCGAGCCGCCGAGGATGAACAGACCCTGCTGGCTGAGGTTGCGCAGGCCGAGGACGGTGCCGACGGCGAGGGCGGAGAGCCCGAGGTCCTGCCCGAGGTGGCCGGCGAGGTACGGGACGAGCAGGTAGAAGCCGGTGTTGACGCCGAACTGGTTGACCAGCAACAGCCGCACGGGCTTCGGAAAGCTCCGTACGGCGCGCAGTATCGTCACCGGTCGGCCGCCGGGCCCGGGGCGGGTTCTCCGGCGGGCGCCGGGCGGACGCCGAGCCCGGCGCGGTCCGACGTGCGGACGGTGCCGTCCGTGCCGCCGATGCCCTGCCAGGGGTCCTCGGCGAGCAACAGGTGGCCGTCCAGGTCGACCCAGCGGGCCCGGTCGGCGAGGTGGACGGCCGGGGCGATACCGAGCGAGCCGGCGACGAGGCAGCCGAGCATCAGCTCGGTGCCGCTGCCCCGGAGCGCCGCCTGGATGCGCAGCACCTGGTGGACACCACCGCACTTGGCGAGCTTCAGGTTGACCCCGTGGACCCGCCCGGCGAGCCGGCAGGCGTCCTCGTAGTCGACTGCGTCCTCGTCGGCGATCACCGGGATCGGCGAGCGTTCGGCGACGGCGGCGAGCGCGTCCGGATCACCGGGGGCGATCGGCTGCTCGACGGCCTCGACGCCGGCGGCGGCGAAGGCCGGGAGGAGCCGGTGGGCCTGTTCCTCGGTCCAGGCGCCGTTCGGGTCGAGCAGCAACCGGGCCCCGGGGGCCGCCTCGCGGACGGCGCGGACCCGGGCGAGGTCGTCCGCGGGATCGGCGGAGCCGGCCTTGACCTTGAGTACGGTGAACCCGGCGGTGGCGAGCCGGGCGGCCTGGTCTGCGGCCCGGGCGGGCGGCTCGATGCCGATGGTGCGGGCGGTGGCGACGGCCACCGGCGCCGACCGGCCGAGCAGCCGGTGGACGGGCTCGCCGGCCCGCTTGCCGGCCAGGTCGAGCAGGGCGGCCTCGACGGCGGCCAGCACCCCGGCCGACAGCTCCTTGAAGGGAGCCGCACCGCACCGGAGGTCGGCGAGCGCCTGGTCGGGGTCCGGGAGGCGCTCCAGGGCGGGGCGCAGCCCGGCGAGTTCACGCCGGATCCGCTCGGCGGGCAGCCGCAGGTAGTCGCTGGCGACGGCCTCGCCGTGGCCGGTGAGGCCGTCGTGGCGCACGGCGAGCCGGACGGCATCGCGCTCGACGGTCACCGAGCGGGAGATCCGCAGCGGCTCGGCGAGCCGGAGCCGTACGGTGCGGACATCGAGCCTCATCGGCCCTCCTCCGGGCGGTGGTCGGTGCGGTGGTCGGTGGTGCTGCGGTGGTCGGCGGTGCTGCGGTCGGCGGTGCGGTGGTCGGCGGTGCTGCCGTCCGCGCTGCCGTCGTCCGCGCTGCCGTCGTCCGCGCTGCCGCGGTCCGCGCGCCGGTGGACGGCAGGGCGGTGACCGGCGACGGGGTCTACGGGGTCGGCCGGGCCGGTCCGCCCGGTGCGACAGCGCGCCCAGCCGGCGACCTCGACGGCTGCGGGGTGCGGGATCTCGATCGGGCGCAGCGCGGCGCGCTCCGGCTCCAGCCCGTGCCGGTGGCAGAACCCGTCGTCGTAGACGGTGCCCAGGTAGCGGTGCGGGCCGTCGGGGAAGACGGTGGCGACGGTGGCGCCCGGCTGGACCCGGGCGGCCCAGGCGGCGACCAGCGCGACGGCGCCGGTGCTCCAGCCGCCGCTGACGAACGCGCCGCGGGCCAGCCGCCGGCAGGCGTCCACGGCCTCGGCCGGGCCGACCCAGTGGATCTCGTCGAAGGCCTGGTGCGCGACGTTGCGTGGGTGGATCGAGCTGCCCAGCCCGCGCATCAGCCGGGGTCGGGCAGGCTGACCGAAGATGGTCGAGCCGACCGAGTCGACGCCGATGATCCGCAGGGCGGGCCAGCGGCGGCGGAGCGGTTCGGCGAGCCCGGCGCTGTGGCCGCCGGTGCCGACACTGCAGACCAGCACGTCCAGGTGGTCGAGTTCGGCGGCGATCTCATGGGCCATCGAGCGGTAGCCGGCCGCGTTGTCGGGGTTGTTGTACTGGTCGGGCCAGTAGGCGTCGGGGAGTTGGCCGAGCAGGGTGCGCAGCCGGGCCAGCCGGGCAGCCTGCCAGCCGCCGTGCCGGGCCGGTCGGTCGACGAGCTCCAGCCGGGCGCCGTAGGAGCCTAGCAACTGGCGCATGGACGGTTCGAGTTCGGCGTCGCCGACCAGCACGACGGGGTGGCCGAGGGCCTGGCCGGCGAAGGCGAGGCCGATCCCCAGAGTGCCCGAGGTGGACTCCACCACCGTGGCGCCGGGCCGGAGTTCACCGCGCTCATGGGCGCCGCGGAGCATGGCGACGGCGGAGCGGGCCTTCATCCCGCCGGCGCCGAGGCCCTCCAGCTTGGCCCAGAACCCGGGGTGCGGGTGCGGAAGCGGGGTGCTGATCCGGGCGAGCGGGGTACGGCCGAGCAGGGGCAGCAGGTCGGGGTTGCCGAGGGCGGCGGAGGCGAGCAGCGCGGTCACCGGACGCCGCCGGCCGGGCGGGCGGACGGCGGGGGTCCGCCGTACAGGTGGAGCAGGCTGGGGCCGCCGTCGAGCCAGAAGAAGGGGTAGGGCTCGGCGCTGACCGCGCTCACGCCGTCGCCGAGCAGCCTGGCCAGGACGGCGCTGCCGGTCTGGGCGAAGAGCACCAGCGGCTTGCCGGTGGCGCGGGCGTGGGCGAGGAGCGGGTCCAGCGTCCCGTTGCCCAGGGTCATGCCGGAGGCGAGGATCGCGTCGCAGTCGTCGAGCCGGGCGAGGGCGTCGGGGTGCACGGGCTCGCCCCACTCGGTGGTGCCGCCCTTCAGGTCGCACGCGAGGTACCCGAGGCCACGGGAACGGAGCTGCTCCAGCAGGGAGTTGACCACACCGACGACCAGCACCCGCCGGACCGCTCCGACCGGGAGCAGTCCGACCACGGCGCGCGCCCGGGCCCGGGACTTCTCCAGCGAGCCGCCGGCCGGGACGGTGACCGGGCGGGCGCCGTGGGCCGGCGCGTGCGGGCGGCAGTGCATCAGGTAGGCGTCGAGCGCGGCGACCCGGACCGGCGTGAGCGGGTGGTCGAGCAGCTCGGCGACGCTGGCACCGACACAGTCGGTGAGCGCGTCGGCGGGCAGCCCGCCCGGTTCGACGGCGCAGGAGCCGACGGCCGCGCCGAGGCGCAGGCTGAGCACCTCGTTGCGGTAGCCGCGGGCGCGTCCGTCGTGCCGCACGGCCTGGGCGGTGGTGAAGGCGAGGGCGATCCGCTGGCCGGCCGGGTCGGGCCCGTAGGCTCCGGCGCGGGCCGGCCCGGCGATCCGCTCCAGCGCCGTGCCGGGGAGGGTGGCGGTCATGCCGGCACCGCCGCGGCCTCGGCGGGACAGCCGGCGGCCGCACTGCTGTCCGGCCCGGGTACGGCGGCCCCGGACACGGCAGACCCGGACACGGCGGCCCCGGACGCGTCGGCCCCGGACGCGTCGGCCCCGGACGCGTCGGACCGGGACACGTCGGCCCCGCCGGGCGCCTCGCCCGGGCCGTCGGCGGCGTACCGGGGGGTCAGCCCGGCGAGCAGCCGCTCAGCCGCTCGCCGGGCCCCGGCGCCGGTGGTGTCGGCGGTCATCACATGACCGAGGTACTCGTTGTTGCTGGTGGCGGGCCGGACGTCGCGGCCGGGGCCGGCGAGAGTCAGCTCGACCACGGCGGGGTCACGCCGGACGGCCGGCTCGCCGTCGAAGCCGTCCAACAGGCCGACCTCCTCCCCCGGAACGAGGAAGGCGATCGCGGCGCTGGTGACGCCGGTGGGGTGGACGACCAGGTCCGGGCGGCGGCCGAGGGCCACGTCCACGCAGGCGGCGGCGAGGTCGATGCCGGTGACCCGACGGACCAGCTCGGTGATCCGGTTGCCGGCCGGGCGCGGATTGACCTCCACCACCCGGGGCCCGGCCGGGGTCAGCTTGATCTCGGTGTGCGCGACGACCTGGTCCAGGCCGAGCGCGGTCAGCGCGGCGACGGCGGTGTCGGCGGCGGCCGCCGCGTCGGCGGGGGTCAGCGCGGCGGGGAACATGTGGCCGGTCTCGATGAAGGCGGGCGCGCCGCCGACGCTCTTGTCGGTGATCCCGACGACATGGACGCCGCCGTCGGCGCAGACCGTCTCGACGCTGACCTCGGGGCCGGTCAGCAGCTCCTCCAGCAGGACGACGGGCGCCCGGCGCTGGCCGCGCGCATTGACCGGGAAGGCCTCCAGGGCCCTCAGCGCGGCGAGGAGTTCGGGCTCGTCGAGGACCGCGCGGACGAACATCCCGGCGCAGAGGTCGACCGGCTTGACCACCAGGGGGAAGCCGAGCACCCGGGCGGCGTCCAGCGCCTGTTCGCGGTCGGCGCAGAGTGCGTACGCGGGCCCGGGGACACCGGCGTCGGCGAGCGCGCGGCGGGTGAGGTCCTTGCGGCAGGCGGCGGTGACGGCCTCCGGCGCCGGGCCGGGCAGTCGGAGCCGGCGGGCGACCTGGGCGACCAGCGGCAGGTAGTAGTCGCAGGAGGAGACCACCCCGTCGAAGCCGAGCACGCCGTGCAGCCGCTCGGCGTACGGGAGCAGGGTGGCCGGATCGTTGGTGTCGGCGGTGAGCACGTTCTCCGCGGCGAGCAGCGGGTGCGGGCCGTCGGCGGGCGCCGCCCGCAGGTAGTGGTGCAGGTCGCGGGTGAGGAAGGTGAAGCGGTGGCCGCCCTCCCCCAGTGCCCTGGGCAGCAGCCTGCTCATGGAGCCGACCCAGCTTTCGATCACCAGCAGATGCGCCACGGATCTCCCTCTCGACGACGGGTGCGGCAAGCCGGACCGACGTGCCGAGGGAGAACGTAACGGCATTCGTTTTCATTTTCAACACGCCGGGAGCCGATTCACCGGCGAGGCGTCAGATGAAATTCGTTTTCATGTAGGGTGACGGTAACCCACCCCCGAGCCGACCAGTGGAGTCGTCTGATGGACCGTCAGGACGCTTATGACATCAGGCACGCCCGCCCGGAGGACGTGCCCGGCGCCCGCCGACTGATCCTGGACACCTTCTACCGCGAGTTCGGCTACGGCTACGTACCCGCCTGGCATGCCGACGTCGTCGATCTCCAGCACCACTACCTCGACCACCCCCGGCACGCCCTGCTGGTCGCCGTCCACCGCGGCGAGGTGGTCGCCACCACCGCACTGCACTCCAACGGGCCCGCCCACCCGCCGCATCCGCGCGAGCTCGTCGACCGCTACCCCGGTGGCATCACCGCCCAGCTGGTCCGGGTCTACGTCCGGGCCGAGCACCGCCGGCACGGGCTGGCCCGCGAACTGGTGCGCCAGGCCTGCGAGTTCGCCGTGAACGAGGGTGGCTACCAGCACCTCTACCTGCACACCAACGCGGCGATCCCGGGCGCCGAGGCGTTCTGGCGCAGCCTCGCCGAGGAGGTGTACGACGCCCGCCCGACCGGCGAGCACGGGCCCGGCGTGGCCACCGTCCACTTCGAGATCCCGCTGCGCCGCCCGGCGGCGGTCTGACCCGGGCAGGGCGACGCGGCGGCGGTCTGACCCGGGCGGGGCGACGCGGCGGCGGCCCGGACCGCGGGTGCGGGCGCGGCGAGCCGCTGAGGACCACGGAGGACCGCGAAGGACCACGCGAAGCAAAGTGACGCAGGTCACACCGGGGCGGGAATTTCCGGGGAGGGATTCCCCGTTTGGTCCTTCGTAGGCCTAAGCGGGGAAATTCTCCCCGCTACCCTGGGAGGAGCAAAGCAGTGAGCAGCAGCACCGCCGCCGCACCTGCCCGCAGCACGGAGCCCGTCCGTACGCCGAAGCTGCGCGCGGACGCGACTCGTAACCGTGAGCGGATCCTCCTGGCGGCGCGGGACGCCTTCGTCGAGCTCGGCGCGGACGCGCCGCTGGACGAGATCGCCAAGCGGGCCGGCGTCGGCAACGCCACGCTCTACCGGAACTTCCCCGACCGCTCGGCACTGATCCGCGAGGTGGCGCTGCTCATCAAGAGCCGTGTCCTGGCCATCGCCGAATCGGCGACGGCGGAGGGTTCCGGCCCGTTCGACGCCCTCCAGCGGTTCGCGCACGCCACCGTCGAGGAGAAGATCGGTGCGCTCTGCCCGATCCTCACCAACCGGGTCGACCCCTTCGATCCGGAGCTGGTGGACGCCCGTGAGCGGCTGGTGGCCGCCGTCGGCGGCCTCATGACGCGAGCCAAGGAGACCGGCGAGCTGCGGGCGGACGCCGACCACGGTGACCTGTTCATCGCGATGAGCCAGCTCACCCGCCCTCTGCCGGGCACCTCGTGCCGGCTCCTGGACGAGTTCGTCCACCGGCACCTGCAGCTGTTCCTGGACGGCCTGCGGGCGCCCGCCCGCTCGACCCTTCCCGGCCGGGCCGCGACCTTCGAGGACTTCCACCCCGACCACTGACCCGCAGCCCCAGCGCTGACCGACGGCCCGCCGGACCACGACCGTACCGGCGGCCGTGGCCGACTGTGCCCCGCCCCGCCTCACCGACTTCGCCCTGATCCGTAAGCACGCACCCGAAGTGAGTACCTCCATGCCGAAAACCGATGCCCTGCCGGCCATCCAGCCCGATCCGCGGCGCTGGAAGGCGCTGATATTCATCGGCCTCGCCCAGCTGATGGTCGTCCTCGACGCCACCATCGTGAACATCGCCCTGCCGTCGGCCCAGAAGGACCTCGGCATCACCGACGGCAACCGCCAGTGGGTGATCACCGCCTACGCGCTGGCCTTCGGTGGCCTGCTGCTGTTCGGCGGCCGGATCGCCGACCTGTGGGGCCGCAAGCGGACCTTCGTGGTCGGCCTCACCGGCTTCGCCCTCGCCTCCGCGCTGGGCGGCGCCGCCGCCAACACCGCCATGCTGCTCGGTGCCCGCGCCCTGCAGGGCGTCTTCGGCGCACTGCTCGCGCCGGCCGCGCTCTCGCTGCTGGCCGTGATGTTCACCGAGGCCAAGGAGCGCGCCAAGGCGTTCGGCATCTACGGTGCCATCGCCGGTGGTGGCGGCGCGATCGGCCTGATCCTCGGCGGTCTGCTGACCGAGTACATGAACTGGCGCTGGACCTTCTTCGTCAACATCCCGTTCGCCGTGGTCGCCGCCGCCGGTGCCGTCATGGTGATCCGCGAGCCCGCCCAGGGCCGCAACCGCAACCGTCTGGACATCCCCGGCGTGCTGCTGGTCACCACCGGCCTGGTCTCCCTGGTCTACGCCTTCACCCGCGCCGAGTCGGACGGCTGGACCTCCGGCATCACGCTGGGCCTGTTCGTCGCCGCCGCCGTGCTGCTGGCCGCGTTCGCCCTGGTCGAGATGAAGGTCAAGGCCCCGCTGCTGCCGCTGCGGGTCGTCCTGGACCGCAACCGCGGCGGGGTGTACCTGTCGCTGGGCCTGGCCGTGATCGGCATGTTCGGCCTCTTCCTGTTCCTCACCTACTACCTGCAGATCGTGCTCGGCTACAGCCCGGTGCTGACCGGCGTCGCCTTCCTCCCGATGGTGGCGGGCATGATCACCGGCTCGACCCAGATCGGCGCCCGGCTGATGACCCGGGTCCCGGCGCGCTACCTGATGGCGCCCGGCTTCCTGGTCGCCTCGGTCGGCATGCTGATCCTGACCCAGATCGGCCTGGACACCTCGTACCCGGCGCTGATCCTGCCCGGTCTGATCCTGATGGGCCTCGGCATGGGCACCGCGTTCATGCCCGCGATGAGCCTGGCCACGCACGGTGTCGAGCCGCGCGACGCGGGCGTGGCGTCCGCGATGGTCAACACCTCGCAGCAGGTCGGCGGCGCCATCGGCACCGCCCTGCTGAACACCATCGCGGCCAGCGCCACCGCGACCTGGCTGGCCTCCCACGCGGCCGTCGCGACCAGCCCGGCCGCCGCCCAGGCCGCGCAGTTCCAGGGCATGGTGCACGGTTTCTCGACCGCGATCTGGTGGTCCTTCGGCATCCTGGTCGCGGCCGCCGCGATCGCCTTCGTCCTGATCAACGCCGGTCGCCCCGACCACGCGGCGGCGGGCTCCGGCGCGGCGGAGAACAACGAGGTGCCGGTGCTGGTGCACTGACCCACGGGGTACACGCAAGGGTGCACGGCGGCCCGTCCGGTGTTTCGACACCGGGCGGGCCGCTCGCCGTTCCGGGGGCGCCGGCCGAACCGCACCGGCTCACCGCCCACGAGCGGCCGCCCCCTCGAACTACCGGCCCCGGTGGACGAGAATGGGGTGGCCCCCACCCGGGTCCGTACGGGGCCCTCCCGTGGGCCGCACGGCGCGGGCACCCGGATCCCCGGCCCACCGCCGAGGAGCAACGCCCTCCCCGGGACCGGCCGCCAGGCACCACGGACCCCGACCCGCGACCAACCGCCCCACGACGGCCGCGGACAGCGACACCCGCCCTGGACAGGGAGGACATCGTGCACGACCGTACCGACCAGCTCGCCGACACCAGACACCTCCTGCTCACCACCTTCGACGAGGACGGCAACCGCCTGTGCTCGGCGATATGGGTGGTGGCCGACGGCACGGCGCTCGGCATCTGGACGCCCGCCCACTCCGGCGAGGCCGAGCGCATCCGCCGCCACCCCGGGGTGCTGGTGGGCCCCTGTGACGCCCACGGGCGACCGACCGGCCGCCAGCTCCCCGCCCGGGCGGCGGTCTGCGACGAGGACGCCACGGCGCGCTACCGCACCTCGCTGATCAACAAGTACGGCATGACGGCACTGATCGCCCTGGCCCGCAGCCGGTTCCGGCTCGGTCTGTCCGGGACGGTCGGAATCCGGATCACGCTCGACCGGGTGGAGCGGCGGCTGATCGGGCCGGAGTGGCAGCTGCCGACGACCTACTGCCCGAACTGACCGGCCGAGCCGAGCCGACTGCCCGAACCGCCGACCGCCCCCGGGCACGGGCCAGCCGCCCCGGGCACGGGCACGGCGGCGTGCCGGGGGCCGGTCGTGCGACCAGCCCCCGGCACCGTTTCCGTCCCAGCCCGCGCTGCTCTGCAAAGACACACTTTGCAAAGCAGCACCGCCGCCCGCCGGGCCGCGGTCGGGTCTCCCCGGCCAAGTCCCGCGGTCAGGCCCCCTCGATCAGATCCCCGCGGTCAGATCACGTCGTCCGGGGCCTTGACCAGGTCGCCCGGCTCGCATGCCTCCCGGCCGGTCCCGACGTGCACCACACGCACCGGCCGGTCGGGACCGCCGGGGACGACCTGCTGCTCGCGCCCGCACCGTGGGCAGATCAGCGGGATGCGCGCCCTCCGGGGTTCCTCGGCGGGAGACCCGGCGCCGGCGTGCGGCGCCGTCACGACAGCGGGTGGGTCGGAATCGGGCTGGCCTGCTGAATCTCACCGTGGGCCTTGGTGAGAAGCTGCGAGGCGAGGTCGTTGAGCGCCCGGGCCGCGGCGACCTCCTCGCCGACCCGCAGCTGTTCCGGGTCCGACGGGTGGCGGCTGGTGTAGCCGTGGGCACGGAGTTCCGTTCCGTCGCCGAGTCTCAGCAGAGCGGCGGCGGCCGTCCGCGGCCCCTCCTCACGGAACTCCATCTCGATGTGCCAACCGACGAGTGTCTGCATGGCCGATCACCTCCATAGGTTCCTTCTCCAGAGTGCGCCGCCCCCGGCACGAACACCAGAGGAGGCGATCCGGGTTCGACTTGAACGCGTTCAATTACGCCGCGTACAGTCACTGGCGCAAGGTATTGAACGCGTTCAAGGAAGGGGTGTGCGGCCATCATGGGCAAGGGCACCACGGAGCTGGTCGACCTGCTCGTCCTGCTCGGCATGGGCGCGGTGATCCCCCTCGGTCTGACCCTGATCGACGAACCCGGGCTCGCCCGCGTCCGCCGGCTCTGGCCCCTGGCCGCCGTCCCCGGAGCGCTCTCGCTCTGGCTGCCGCGCGGCGGCCTCGCCATCGGCTGCGCCGCCCTCTACGCGCTCGGCACCCTCGCCCTCGCCGCCCACGCCCCGGTGCGGCTCGCCCGCACCCGCTCGCTCGCACCGCGTGAGGTCGCCGTGCTCACCGCGCTCGGCACCCCCTCGGTGGCCGGGCTCGCGCTGGTCGCCGAACGCTCGGGCCACGAACTCCTGGGCTTCGACCTCGACATCCTGGCGCTGACCGTGCCGCACTTCCACCACGCCGGATTCACCGCCGCCCTGGTCGCCGGGCTGGTCTGCCGGGCCGCGCCGGCCAGCCGGACCGCCCGCTGGGCCGCGCTCAGCGTGCCGCTCGGCACCCTGCTGGTCCTGGCCGGCTACTTCGTCGACGACTGGGCCGAACTCGCCGGAGCCGTGGTGCTCACCACCGGCATGTGGCTGGTCGGCGTGCTCACCTGGCGCGACCTGCGCATCCGCACCCCGGACCGGACGGCCGCCGCGCTGCTCGGGATCGCCTCCGCCGTACTCGCCGCCACCATGCTGCTCGCCCTCTGGTGGGCGCTCGGCGAGGCGTCCGGCCTCCCGCACCCCACCCTCACCTGGATGGCCGCCACGCACGGCGTCGGCAACGCGCTCGGCTTCGCGCTCTGCTCCCTGCTCGCCTGGCGCCGCCTCACCCGGCCGCCGGACCCGAAGCCGCACCGGCAGCCGCACCCTCGGGGAGCCCTACGATGAACCACCCCCGCGACCTCGTCCGGGACGCCGGCCCCGCACTGGCCCGGGCAGACGGTCACCCGGATCGAGCGACTGATGGCCTTCGACCCACCGCGGCCGCCGTTCCCCGGCGCCGACCGCAGCTGAAGCCGGCCCGGGGCGGCAGGTCAGACCGGGTGGACCGGGACGGTGACCAGGACGGTGGCGCCGTCCAGGGTGCGGACCTCGAAGTGGTCGATGGCGCTGGGCGCGAACCCCGTGCCGCCGCTGGTCCGCAGGGCGGCCGGGCCCGCACCGGCGCTGCCGTAGCCGGCGGCCGGGACGCTCCAGGTGGTCACGGTCTGGCGCTCGCCGGTGTGCGAGACGGCGACCAGATCGCAGCTCAACGGGCCGCGGATATTGGTGAGTTCGAGACTGATCTGGCTGCCCCACCCCTTGCCGTCGACGCCGACGACGGCGTGGGCCCCGGTGGTCGCATCGGTCGCGGCGAACTGCTGGGACGCGACGGCGACCACGCCGGGGGTGGAGTCCGCGGTGACCACCACGGCGGTGACGGCCGGGCCGGCCACCACCATGACCGCCGCCACGGCGACCAGGGCCAGCCGTCGGACCTTGCCCCGGCGGCGGCCGGCGGAGACCTCGGCGACCAGCCGGTCCAGCAGCAGCGCGTCCGGCCGGGGCGCCGGCCCCGCCGGGTCCAGCCCCGCGTCCTCAGCGGAGGCCGCGTACTCGGCCAGCAGCGGCTCCACGAAGCCGAGTTCGCCCACTTCTTCGGTGCACTGCGGGCAGTCGGCCAGGTGCGCCGCGAACGCGACGCGCTCGGCCGGGTCGAGCAGGCCGAGGACGTAGGCGCCGACGTCGAGGTGCTCGCCGCCGGGGGTGCGGTCCTGCTCGGGGCCGGTCGGTCCGGGCCTGGACGATGTCACGATGTCACTCCCCGTTCCTCCAGCGCGAGCTTGAGCGAGCGCAGTGCGTAGAACACCCGCGACCGTACGGTACCGGCCGGGATGCCGAGTTCGGTGGCCGCCTCGTTCACCGTGCGGCCCTTGAAGTACGTCTCGACGATGACCTGCCGGTGCGCCTCCGAGAGGTCTCCGAGCGCCTCCGAGATGGTCATCAGCCGCAGCGCCCGGTCGAGTTCGTCCTCTGCGGGCAGCAGCTCCAGCGGCGAGGGGTCCACCTCGCGCGGCCGGGCCTGGCTGCTGCGGTGACCGTCGATGACGATCCGCCGTGCCACCGTCACCAGCCAGGGCCGCAGCGAGCCGACGGCCGGGTCGAGCCGGTCGATGTTGCGCCAGGCGCGGACCAGCGTCTCCTGCACCACGTCCTCGGCACGTTGGCGGTCCCCTGCGACCAGGTGGAGGACGAAGCCGAAGAGCGGCCCCGCGTGCTCGTGGTACAGGGCGCGCATCAGCTCTTCGTCCGGGGCTGCGCCGCCGCGTGCGGCCGCGCCGCCGCCACGGTGCTCGTCGGTCACGACGCCATTTTCACGCACCCGTACCTCCGGGTCGAGGGTTCCACATCCGGTCCGGACCGTCATCGGGGCGGATCAGTAGCCGCCGTAGCCACCGCCGGGGGTGGCGGGCGCGCTCGGGGTGGAGCTCGCGGCACCCGCCTTGCCGCCCGCCGGGGTCAGCACGAACCAGGTGCCGTCGACGCCCTGGCCCTTGGTGTCGCCGGGCTGCTTGTCGGGCGTGTAGCGGTAGGCCGGCCAGCCGTTCAGGGTGATCTGCTTGCTGCCGTCGGCCCGGGTGACGGTGCCGACCAGCTTGCTGTCGATGCCCTTGACGGTGACCGAGCCGTCGGCCGGGACGGGTGGCCAGATCGAGGCGCAGTTTCCGTTGCAGTTGGACATCGGGGGCTGCGCGGTGTCCGCGTCGAAGCGGTAGAGGGTGAAGCCGGCACTGTCGGTCACGATGGTGCCGAGCTTGGGGTCGGTGGCCGTCTTCAGGGTGGCGGTGTCCGGGGTGCTGGGGCTGCTCGGCGTCGCGGGTGCCGTCGAGGTGGCGCCGGAGCCGGCGGGCGTCGAGGATCCCGAACCGCCGGAGCCGGACGACCCGCACCCGGCGACCAGGGCGGCCACCGCGATCCCGGACGCGGCGACTACGGCGATCCGGTTGGTGCGACTGGTGCGACTGGTGCTGTGCATGGGCTCTTCTCCCCCGGTGGACGCGCACGGCCGCCTCTGGACGCGGGCCGCACTGTTCGTACCGCGCTGCCGCGGACACCCACCTGTACGGACGCGGGCGGCGGAGCGCTCAACGCGCGGCCGGGAATCTTCGGAATAGTGCGCGGGCGGTCGCGGTTGTGGCGGGCAGATGGCCCTGAAACGCCACCCCCGGAAGGGCAGGAACCGCGAGATGAGCAACACGGTCGAGCTGACCAAGGAGAACTTCGACGACATCGTCCCTGGCCAGGACGGTAAGGACTTCGTCTTCATCGACTTCTGGGCGGCCTGGTGCGGCCCGTGCCGGCAGTTCGCGCCGGTGTACGAGAAGGCCGCCGAGCGCCACTCGGACCTGGTCTTCGCCAAGGTCGACACCGAGGCGGAGCAGGAGCTGGCCGCCGCCTTCGGCATCCAGTCGATCCCGACGCTGGCGATCATCCGCGAGGGGGTGCTGGTCTTCTCGCAGGCGGGTGCGCTGCCGGAGGCCGTCTTCGAGGATCTGATCGGGCAGGCGCGCAAGCTGGACATGGACGAGGTGAAGCGCAAGGTGGCGGCGGAGCAGAACGGCGGCCACGAGGCCTGACCGCCCGGCGGACGTCGGTGCGGCCCCGACGACCCGAGCGGTCCGGCGCCGTCTGACCAGTCCGCCGTGCGGGTGACCTCGCGACGGTAGGCCCGGGTGGCGAGTGCCCCCGGGCCCGTCGGCGTTCCCGGGGTGGGGATCGTCCGGTCAGGTTGCCGCCAGGCGGGCCGCGAGGCCGTCCAGGAGCAGGCGCAGGGCGAGTTCGAAGCCGCGTTCGTCCAGCCCCGGTGCTCCGGTGCCGGGCCCGCCGCCGCGTGCGGCGGAGGCCTCCAGCGCGTCGGCGAGGGCCGGGTAGCGCGGCCGGTAGTCGGCCGAGGATCGGGTGAAGCCCGCGGTGAAGGTCTCCAGCGCGGAGCCGAGCACCAGGTAGTCGATCGCGGCCGCGGCCTCGGCGGCGTCGGCGGGCGCGAGGCCGGCCCGGCCCAGCGCGCCGAGCAGGGCGTCGTAGCCCAGCAGTTGGCGTTCGGCCTCGACCCGGCGGCGGGCGAGCAGCGCGATGGTGTGGGGGTGGCGCAGGAAGGCGGCGCGGTAGCCGCGTACGTAGGCGGTGAGCCCGGTCCGCCAGTCGCCGCCGGTGCCGCCGGTGCCGCCGGTGCCACTGAGCGGTCGGAGGTCGATCCCGGCGTTGACGAGTTCGGCGAGCCCGTCGATCAGCTCGTCCTTGCCGCTCACGTGGTTGTAGAGCGAGGCCGCCTTCACGCCCAGCCGGTCGGCGACGGCGCGCATGGTGAGGCCGTCGGAGCCCTGTTCGTCGACCACGTCGAGGGCGGCCCTGGCGATGATCTCCCTGCTCAGCAATGCCCTGGTCGGTCGTCCCACGCTCTTCGCCCCTCCCTGCCGGCTGCGTCGCCCCACGGTAGTACAGGCCGGTCTCGTGTGACTCCCAGCGATAGCCGTCACCTACGTGGTCAGGTCATGACGAAGGGCGGTGAACGTGACCTCCCCGCTCGCTGGCGGGTCCCGGGTGAGGGACTGTACGAACGTTGGCTCTGTCGCACGTCCGGTGAGTCCCTGGCCCGGAGTCAGCCGACGGCGTCTTCCCCTGTGCGGGCTCCCGTGGCGTGTCGCCTCAGTACCAGACGGAGAACGTGGCGTCGGCTCTGCCGGCGGCGGTGGAGATCGGGTCGATGCGCAGCGCGTAGTCGAAGTGCCGGATGTAGCGGTCCGGGTAGTTGTAGGAGCGGAACGATGACCAGGACGGGTCGGCGAGCCCGGCGGTCTTGTGGAAGGTGGCGTCCTGGGCGAACTTCGTGGTGCCGTCGTTGACGTCCAGTCGCAGCTGGTAGTAGGCGTGCTGCAGATAGCGGGTCGGCTGGTTGACGGACTGGAAGGGGCGCGGGGCAGGGCAGTGCGGGCGGCACCGTTCCGGGCCGTTCAACCGGAGGTGACGCCACTGTTTCGCTCGTGTGAGATTGTTAACGCTCACAATTCAGCCGGGCAAGAGGCAGGTCCGCCGTTACCCAATCTTGATCCGCTGGGCCCGGGCGGAGTAGATCCGGTCCACCTCGACGTGACAGGAGCCCGCTGGAGCCTCGGGAACGCCGAAGCCGTCCTCGAACTCCGCGCCGTCCAGGCCGATGAGGACCTCGACGCCCACCTCGCCCACCACCACACCCGCGAACACCAGCGCGCCTACGCCGACCAGCACAACCTCCAACTCGGAGCATGATCAACGGCCTTCCCCCAAAGAGGATCCGCACCCCGCAGTGACGCCACCTTCGGCGTGGCCAGCCGACCCAACCGGGGTGCCGACGCCTCACCAGAAGCGTCGGCATCCCCCTTTTCCGCCTCCCCACGCCCGCCGCACGCAAGTTGGACCGACCGGCAGCAGGCGACCGCTGTCATGCGATGGGCGGAGTGGATGCAGTGCGGGCACGAGCCCAGGTGATCGTGGAGCCCTACGTCAGTGATCGCGAACGACGGTCGTGCCCGCCCCACCGTCCCGGATATCGCAGCCAACTCGGGCCACGGTCACCGGATTCACTCCACCCGGGCCCAACGGATCAAGATTGGGTAACGGCCGACCTACCTCTTGCCCGCTGAATTGTGAGCGTTAACAATCTCACAGGGGCGAAACGGCGGCGTCATCTCCGGTTCATCGAACGGCCGGGAGGCGGTGCTGCCCGGACTGCCCCGCCCCGCGCCCCTTCCGCGTCGTGCGGTGGCCGTCCACCCACGGTGCCACCCTCCGAACGACAGGAACTTCCCCATGTTCGCGCTACGCGCACGGCTGTCGGCGACACTGCTCGCCGTATGCCTCCTCTTCACAGGGCTGGCCGCGATGGCCGCACCCCAGCGGGCCGCCGCCGCCGGCGCCGAACCCGGCTACCTGATGGTGCACTTCACCGGGGAGGGGGCGACCAACCAGCAGATGTACCTGTCCCACAGCACGGACGGTGTGCACTGGAACGACCTCAACGGCGGAGGCATGGTCCTGCGCTCCCCGGTCGGCACGAAGGGGGTACGCGACCCCGCACTGGTGCGCTCCCCCGACGGGAGCAAGTACTGGATCGTCGCGACCGACCTGTGCATCGGCTGCGGACAGAACTGGGACGGCTCCATCAACAACGGCAGCCGCAACCTCGTGGTGTGGGAGTCGACCGACCTGGTCACCTGGTCGCAGCCGTGGCTGCTCAACGTCGCCGGCGCGATCCCCGACGGCCGCAACGCCTGGGCACCGGAGGCGATCTGGAACCCTGAGACCAACGACTACGTCCTGTACTGGGCGACGAACGTGCCCCTCAACGGCGTGAAGAAGCACCGCATCTTCTACGCCCGCACCAGCGACTTCCGCACCATCACCACCCCGCAGACCTACATCGAGCGCCCCGGCACCCAGGAAATCATCGACACCCAGATCATCGAGGTCCCGTCAGGCGTCGGCAACTACCGCTACGTGCGGGCCTCCGGCGACGGCCAGATCACCCTCGAAGGCAGCAACTCGATCCTCGGCACCTGGACGAACCTCGGCAACCTCTCCGGCATCGGTCTGACCGGGGCGATGGTCGAGGGCCCCATGTGGATGAAGTTCAACGGCACCGACAAGTGGGCCCTCTACCTCGACCAGTACGCCACCAACGGCGGCTACATGCCCGTCCTGACGACCGACCCGTCCAACCCCGCCGCCTACCAGAAGCAGGCCTCAGGCAGCTACACCATGGGCGGCACGAAGAAGCGCCACGGCTGGATCCTGAACCTGACGGCCGCCGAGGAGAGCCGGGTGCTCGCCCGCTGGCCCAACACTCCGGCCCAGCGGCTCCAGTCGTTCAACTTCCAGGACCGGTACGTGCGGCAGACCAACTTCGACGTGCGCATCGACCCGAACGTCAGCCCGCTCGACGACTCCCAGTTCCGGCTGCGGACCGGCCTGGCGGGCACCGGCACCGTCTCCTTCGAGTCGGTGAACATGCCCGGGTACTTCCTGCGGCACTCCGACTACGACTTCCAGCTCGCCCACAACGACGGCACCACCCAGTTCGCCGCGGACGCCACCTTCCGCCAGGTCGCCGGACTCGCCGACCCGAGCTGGTCATCCTTCCAGTCCTACAACTTCCCGGACCGCTACATCCGGCACTACGCGTACGAGTTGCGGCTCGACCCGATCACCACCACCACGGCCCGCGGCGACGCCACCTTCCGCGTGACCAGCTGACCCGACGCCGACAAGGACGTGCGCACCGGCTCCGGCCAGGCGGGCTGCGCTCGCGCACCGGCCCGGCCTTGTCCAGCGCGCACGGTCCGACGGGCCGGCAGCGATACGCAACGCGGCGGGGGCCGCCGGCTCCCGCCGCGGCGGTGAGAGACGGAGCCGTCCGACATGTCGGCACGGCATGACGGGCCGGGTGCCGGCACCTTGACCGAGGCGTCGCCCACCCTTCCACAGCCAGGTCTTCTTCAGGGGATGTGAAACCATGCACAGCGCAATAGCTCAGCGCCGCCGGAGATTACCGCAGGGCGCTCTGGCCGCCGTGGCCGCCGCAGTCTCGCTCCTGGTGAGCGTCGTCGCTCCGGCGGCCCCCGCCGGGGCGACGGAGATCACCGACGGCCTGGCCATCTGGTACAAACTCGACGCCACCTCGGGCACCGTGGCGGCGGATGCCTCGGGCCACGGCAGAGACGGAACCGTGAACGGCACTGCGGGCTGGTCGGGTTCCGGTGAAGGGCTCACGTTCAACGGGTCCAGCACCTACATCAAGGTGCCGGACAACGTCATGAGCGGCATGAACTCGATCACCGTCTCGATGGACGTGCAGATCGACGCCGCCCAGGCCACGCCCTACTTCCTCTACGGCTTCGGCAACACCAGCAACGGCGCCGGCAACGGGTACCTGTTCACCACCGGAAACTCGTTCCGGACCGCCATCACCTCCGGGAGCCCGTCCACCGAGCAGAACACCGCCGCCCCGGGCGCACTGCAGCGCTCGGTCTGGAAGCACGTCACCTACACCCAGACGGGCAACACGGGCGTCCTCTACCGGGACGGGGTGGAGGTGGCCCGCAACACGGCGGTCACCACCACCCCCGGTTCCATCGGGTCCGGCACCACCACGGCCAACTACGTCGGCAAGTCGGTCTTCACCGGTGACAAGCTCTTCAAGGGCAAGATGCGCGACTTCCGGGTCTACGACCGCGCGCTGGCGCCCGGCGAGGTCCTCGAACTCAG
Organism: Kitasatospora sp. NPDC050463; assembly: GCF_040655255.1. NCBI lineage: Bacteria > Bacillati > Actinomycetota > Actinomycetes > Kitasatosporales > Streptomycetaceae > Kitasatospora > Kitasatospora sp. NPDC050463. The sequence goes on along the minus strand of NZ_JBFAJO010000011.1, from coordinate 127,038 downwards.
CGGGAACACCGCGGGCATCGCGAAAGTCACCCACCCCGCGCTGAAGACCGACGCCATCATCGACGACGCCAACAGCAAGATCACGCTGCCGGTGAGCGAGGGCACGGATGTCACCGCGCTCGCTCCGCAGTTCACCCTCGCCCAGCGCTCGTCCATCAGTCCGGCCTCCGGCACCCCACGCGACTTCACCGATCCCGTGACGTACGAGGTGACCGGCTCCGACGGGACGAAGCGCACCTGGACGGTCGAGGCGCTGGTCATGAGGAGCCCGGTCCTGCCGGGGCTCACCGCCGACCCGAACATCGTCCGCTTCGGCGACACGTACTACATCTACCCGACCACCGACGGCTTCGCGGGCTGGAGCGGTACCCAGTTCAAGGCGTACTCCTCCAAGGACCTGGTCCACTGGAGGGACCACGGCGTCATCCTCGACCTCGGCCCTGACATCAGCTGGACCAACAGCCGGGCCTGGGCCCCGACGACGACCGCGAAGAACGGGAAGTACTACTTCTACTACTCCGCCGACACGAACATCGGCGTCGCGGTCTCCGACTCGCCCACCGGCCCGTTCACGGACCCCCTGGGCAAGCCGCTGATCGCCCGCGGCGCCTATCCCGGCCAGATGATCGACCCGGCGGTCTTCACCGACGACGACGGCCAGTCGTACCTCTACTGGGCCAACGGCCGGGCCTACGTGGTCCCGCTGAACGACGACATGGTCTCCTTCGACGCTTCCAAGGTCACCGAGATCACCCCGCGCGGCTACCGCGAGGGCTCTTTCGTCATCAAGCGCAAGGGCACCTACTACTTCATGTGGTCGGAGAACGACACGCGTGACGAGAACTACCGCGTCGCCTACGCCACCGGGCCCTCCCCCACCGGTCCCTGGACCAACCGAGGCGTGATCCTGGAGAAGGACCTCGCCCTCGGCATCAAGGGCACCGGCCACCACTCCGTGGTCCAGGTGCCCGGCACCGACGACTGGTACATCGCCTACCACCGTTTCGCCATCCCCGGCGGAGACGGCACCCACCGCGAAACCACCATCGACAAGCTGGAGTTCGACTCCGACGGCCTGATCAAGAAGGTCGTCCCCACCCTGAGCGGCATCGACCCGGTCTCCGGCGGCACCGCCCTGCCGACGGACACCACCCGATCGCTCCGGTCGGTCAACTTCCCGGGCCGCTACGCCGTCGTGCGGTCGGACGGCCGCGGCTACATCGACCCGGTGACGTCCACCAGCACCACCGCGGTCAAGCGGAGCGCCACCTTCACGATCGTCCCCGGTCTGGCCGATGGAAGCTGCTACTCGTTCCGTGACGCGTCCGGCCGCTACCTGCGCCACCTGGACTACCGGATCCGCTTCGACGCGAGCAACGGCACGACGGTCTTCAACAGGGACGCCACCTACTGCGCCCGCCCCGGTTCGGCCACCGGCTCGGTCAGCCTGGAGTCGTACAACTACCCCGGCCGCTTCCTCCGCCACTACGACTACGAGCTGCGCATCGACCCCTACCAGGACAACGCCACCTTCCGCGCCGACAGTTCCTTCACGGCGGTCAGCCCCTGGGCCTGATCGGTTCCCACGCTCACCAGGTGGCCCGCACGGCGAAGCCCTGCGGGCCACCCGCCCGCCTAGCGTGACGAGCCGCCCGATGATCTTGGTGGCAACTCTCGCCGTCCGTGCCAACGACAGAGAGAAGTCGCCTCTCGACTCTTCCCATGCCCCGGGTGGGGGGTTTACCGTCCCTGACTAACAAAGTTAGTTTTCTGTGGCGGGCCCGTCCGAGGGGCTCACCACGGGCGACGGCAAGGTGGAACGCCCCATGACCGACAACCTCCCGAGAGCCCGCGGCGCCGCGGCGCCCGGCACCCCGAACAGCACCCGGCCCCGTACCGTCACCGACCCAGGCGGCAGCGGCACCGACGCCGGCCCGGGCGGCAGCGGCACCGACGCCGAGCGGCTCGCCGCCCTCGGCTACCGCCAGGAACTGCGCCGCAGCCTCGGCGTGCTCGGCAACATCTCGATGGGCTTCGCCGTCGTCTCCCCCGTGGTCGGCCTCTACGCCGTCGGCCAGGTCGGCCTCGGTGTGGCCGGCGGCGCCTGGGTCTGGGCGCTGCCGGTCTGCCTCCTCGGCCAGATGCTGGTGGTGGCGGTCTACTCCGAACTCGCCTCGCAGTGGCCACTGGCCGGCGGCGCCTACCAGTGGAGCCGACGCCTCACCGGGCCGACCTTCGCCTGGCTGACCGGCTGGATGTGGCAGTTCGCGGTGATGTTCGCCAACACCACCGTCGCCTATCTGGCCTCGCCGTGGTTCTTCGCGCTCTTCGGACTGACCCCGACACCCGCGCAGCTGGTGCTGGTGTCGGCGGCGTTCCTGCTCGCCTGCACACTGGTCAACGCCTACGGCGTCAACGTGCTGCGCCGGTTCGTCTCCCTGGGCATCGCCGCCGAGGCGGTCGCCTCCGTGCTGGTCGGCTTCGCGCTGCTGCTGCTCTTCCGGGCCCACGGCCTCGGCCTGCTCACCGACCTGCTGGACGCCCCCGCCACTGCCGGGGTCTCCACCGGAGCGGCCTTCCTGGCCGTGATCGCCGTCGGCGGCTGGGCGTTCATCGGCTTCGACGCGTGCGTCTCCACCGCCGAGGAGACCAAGGACGCGGGCCGGCAGGTGCCGCGGGCGATGTGGTGGGCGCTGCTGAGCGTCGGCGTCGTGGTGATCCTGAACGCCGTCGCCGTGGAACTCGCCCACCCCGACCCGGCCGCCGTGGTGCGCGGGGAGGACCTCGACCCGGTCACCACCGCCGTCACCTCGGCCTTCGGCGACTGGTCCGCCAAGCCGTTCGTGGTGGTCGTGCTGATCTCGTTCACCGCCTGCCTGCTGGCCTCGCAGGGCGGCGCCGCCCGCGGCCTCTACTCGCTGGCCCGGGACGGCGTCTTCCCGTTCGCCGAGCGGGTCCGCCGGGTCAACCGGCACCGGGCACCGATCGGCGGGCTGGTCACGGCCACCCTGGTCAGCGCGGCCGCGCTGCCGCTCGGGCTGGAGTCCACCGCGATGGGGAGCCTGATCGCCTTCGGCACCGCCGCGACCTTCCTGCCGTTCTTCCTGCTCAGCCTGGCCGCGCTGGTCGCCCGGCTACGCGGCGTCTGGCGCCCGTCCGGCCAGGTCTCGTACGGGCGCGCCGGAACGGTGGTCAACGCCCTGGCGGTGCTGTGGACCGGCCTGGAGGTGGTCAACATCTGCTGGCCGCGCAGCATCCTGGCGCCGCCCGGCGCGCCCTGGTACCAGGTGTGGGCCGCCGTGCTGGGCGTCGGCCTGGTGACCCTGGCGGGCCTCGGCTATCTGCTGGTCCGCCGCCCGCAGCAGCGGATGCGCACCGGCGACGCCGACGAACGGTCGGGCGTGGACGAACTCGCCCCCGCCGTGCACTGAAGCCCTGAAGCACTCAGGCACTCAGGCACTCAGGCACTGGAGCACTCAGGCAGGGCCACGCCGGCCCCGGCGGGCGCTACCCCGGTTCGGCCCACCCGGCGAGCCGGGCGGCGAGCGCCCGGACCTCCTCACGCAGCGCGTCCGGGCGCCGGACGGTGAACGGGCGGCCGTACCCGGCCAGCATCACCGCGACCCCGTCGAGGTTCTGGGCCCGGGCGCGGAGCAGGACGCGCCCGTCCTCGGTCTCGGTGAGCGACCCGACGACGGGCGGGATGCGCTGCCGGGCGTCGGCGAGGGTGGTCGTGAGGACGACCTCCACCTCGTGCGTCCACGGCACCGAGGCCAGCGACTCCACCACCCGCTGGACCGGGTCGAAGCCCTCCGGCGACTCGAAGGCGGTCGCGCTCGGCTCGACGGCCTCGATCCGGTCCAACCGGAAGGTCCGCAGCTCACCGCTGCGGTGGTCCAGTCCGGTGGTGTACCAGCGGCCCGAGTGGAAGACCAGCCCGTACGGGTCGAACTCGCGCTCGCTCGGCTCGCCCAGCCGGTCGCGGTAGGCGAGCCGGACCCGGCGCCGGCGGCGGGTCGCCTCGGCGAGCGCGAACAGCGCGGTGGCGGCCGGGCTCGGGCCGGCGGCGGGCGCCGAGGTCAGCCCGAGGGTCTGTTCCACCGCCGCGACGTGCTCGCGCAACTGCGTCGGCAGCACCCGTTGGATCTTGGCGAGCGCCGATTCGGCGGCCTGCTCCCCCACCGACAGCCCCGAGCGGCGCCCGGCCAGCAGTCCGAGCACCACCGAGGCCGCCTCGTCCGCGGTGAGCATCAGCGGCGGCAGCCGGAAGCCGGGGCGCAGCCGGTAGCCGCCGTACCGGCCGCGGTCGGCCTGGACGGGGATGCCGAGGTCGGCCAGCCGGGCCGCGTACCGGCGCACCGTGCGCTCGTCCACCTCCAGGCGGGCGGCCAGCTCGGCGCCGGTGAGGCCGGGCCGGGCCTGGAGCAGCTCCAGCAGGGCGAGGACGCGGCTGACCGGGTGGTTCATCGGCTCCCCCTTCGTCGTCCGGTTCGTCGGCCGGTTCGTCGGCCGGCCGGACCGGACGACGAACTAATCCGGGCGAGATCTGTCCGGTTCCGATCCTAGAGTCGTTCATGACGGTTCCCCCCGACAAGGAGTAGCCCCCATGAGCACCTTCGTACTCGTCCCCGGTTTCTGGCTGGGCGCCTGGGCGTGGGACGACGTCGCGCGCCCGCTGCGCGAGGCCGGGCACACCGTCCATGCGGTGACCCTCACCGGGATGGCCGAGCGCTCCGCCGAGGCCGGGCCGGAGGTCGGCCTGGAGACCCACATCGCCGACCTCACCGACCTGCTGACGCGCGAGGACCTGTGGGACGTCGTCCTCGTCGCCCACAGCGGCGGCAGCACCCCGGTCACCGGCGCGGCCGACCGGATGCCCGAGCGGATCCGGCGCGTGGTCTACCTCGACAGCGGTCCCGTCCCCGACGGGGCCGCGCTGGGCGACCTCTGGGAGGCCGACCACCGGGCCCACGTCATGGCGACCCTGGTCGACGGCTGGCGTCACCCGATGCCGTCCTGGGAGGAGTTCGCCGCCTCCGGCACCAGTGCGGACGGGCTGGACGACGCCGCCCGGGCCGCCGTCCGCGAGCGCGCCACCGACCAGCCGGTCGCCACCTTCACCGACCCGCTGCGGCTGACCGGCGCCGGGGCGGCCCTGCCGAAGGCGCTGGTCTCCTGCTCGTTCCCGCTGGAGCAGGTCCGCGCCATGATCGCCTCCGGTCATCCGTACTTCTCACGGCTCGGCGGTCCGGAGTGGGAGCTGCGCGAGCTGCCGACCGGGCACTGGCCGATGTTCTCGCGGCCGGCGGAGACGGCGGCGGTGCTGGCGGAGCTCGCGGCGGTCACCGGACCGGCGGGCTCGGCGGGCTCGGCGGGGCGGTGACCCGGCGGCGGCGGTCCCGGTGGGCCGCCGCCGCGCTCCTCGGACCGCTCGGACCGCTCGATTCGCTCGGGCCGGTCCGCTCGGCAGGTCGGCTCAGCCGTCCGCTCGTCGGACCGCTCCGTGCGCGCCCGGCCACTTGCCCCACGGCGCACTCGCCCGCGTGTTCGGCTGCGCGGGGCGGCCCCGGCGGCGCAGGATGGGCACGGCGCCCGTGCCCCCGGGGCGCCCCGTGACACCGAACGAGAGCGAGGCCCGCCCGCCATGAGCCCGACCCCGACCAGCCCGACGAGCTCCGAGGCGGCCGTGGCCGCGCCGGAGTTCCGGCGGGTCACCACCGCCGTGGTGACCGGCAGCAGCACCGACGCGCCGTTCCACGTCGACGTGAAGGCCGGCGCGCACCCCCTGACCGCCGACGAGCCGGTGCGGCGCGGCGGTTCGGACAGTGGGCCGGAGCCGTTCGCACTGCTGCTCGCCGGGCTCGGCTCGTGCACCGCGATCACCCTGCGGATGTACGCGGAGCGCAAGGAGTGGCCGTTGGAGGCCGTCCGGGTCAGGCTCCAGTACGAGACGGACGGGAGCCGCGGGCGGGTCTCCCGCCTGGTCTCGCTCACCGGCGCACTCGACGACGCCCAGCGGGCCCGGCTGCTGGACGTCTGCGAACGCACCCCCGTCACCCTGGCCCTGCGCGCCGGGGTGACCATCGACACGACGGAGGACCGCGCATGACGACCACGCCCGAGGAGTACGACGTCATCGTGGTGGGCGCCGGCCCGACCGGCGAGAACGTGGCCGACCGGACCGCCGCCGCCGGGCTGCGCACGGTGATCGTCGAGGCCGAACTGGTCGGCGGCGAGTGCTCGTACTGGGCCTGCATGCCGAGCAAGGCGCTGTTGCGCCCGGTGGCCGCTCTGGCCGGCGCCCGCGCCGTGGCCGGTGCGCGCGAGGCCGTCGGCGGCGCCGCCCTGGACCCGGCCGCCGTACTGGCCCGGCGCGACTCGTTCGCCTCGCACTGGCAGGACGACGGCCAGGTCCGGTGGCTGCGCGACACCGGCATCGAGCTGGTCCGCGGACACGGCCGGCTGGTCGGCGAACGGGCGGTCACGGTCGAGGCCGAGGACGGCTCCGAGCGGCTGCTCACCGCCCGGCACGCCGTCGCGATCTGCACCGGCAGCCGGCCGGTGCTGCCGGAGGGCGTCCCCGGGCTGGCCGAGGCCCGGCCGTGGACCAACCGGGAGGCGACCGGCGCGCCCGCGGTGCCCGGGCGTCTCGCCGTGGTCGGCGGCGGCGTGGTCGGCGTGGAGCTGGCCACCGCCTGGCGCGCGCTCGGCGCGGAGGTCGTCCTGCTGGTGCGCGGTGACGCGCTGCTGCCCCGGATGGAGCCGTTCGCGGGCGAGCTGGTCGCGGAGGGCCTGAAGGCCGCCGGAGTCGACCTGCGCTTCGGGACCGAGGTGGCCTCGCTGGAACGCGTCGACGGCGCCGGGGTGACCCTGGTGCTCGGCGACGGCGAGCGGCTGACCGCCGACGAGGTGCTGTACGCGACCGGCCGCGCCCCGCGCACGGCCGACGTCGGGCTGGAACAGGTCGGCCTGAAGCCGGGCTCCTGGATGGACGTGGACGACAGCTGCACCGTGCTCGGCGTCGACGGCGACTGGCTGTACGCGGCCGGGGACGTGAACCACCGGGCCCTGCTCACCCACCAGGGCAAGTACCAGGCCCGGATCGCGGGCGCGACGATCGTCGCGCGCGCTGAGGGGCGGCCGCTGGACACCGCGCGCTGGGGCGCGCACGCCGCGTCCGCCGACAGCGCCGGAGCGCCGCAGGTCGTCTTCACCGAGCCGGAGGTGGCGGCCGTCGGACTGACGTCGGAGGCCGCCGAGCGGGCCGGACTGCGGGTCAGGTCGATCGACCACGATCTCGGCGCCGTCGCCGGCGCCTCGCTCTACGGCGACGACTACCGGGGCCGGGCCCGGGTGGTCTTCGACCTGGACCGCCAGGTGCTGGTCGGCGCCTCCTTCGTCGGCCCCGGGGTCGCGGAGCTGCTGCACTCGGCCACCGTCGCGGTGGTCGGTGAGGTGCCGATCGACCGGCTCTGGCACGCCGTGCCCGCGTACCCCACGATCAGCGAGGTGTGGCTGCGCCTGCTGGAGGGCTGCCGGGGCTGAGCGTGCCCGGCAGCCGGGGCTCGGGCCACGGCCCGGGCTGCGGCTGCGGCGGTCCCCGGCGCGGCGAGGTGTGGCCCCGGGCGGTCAGCGGGAGACTGGCCGGTGGGGGGTGTCCGGTGGGGGCCGTTTCACCGACCAGGTGGTGGCTGGCATGACCGAGGTGCTGTTGACCGTCGGAACCGAGAAGGGCCTCTTTCTCGGCCGCAGCCGAGACCGGCTGAACTGGGAGTTCAGCGGGCCGCACTTCCCGATGAACGCGATCTACTCCGTCTCGATCGACCGCCGGGCCGACCGGGTCCGGCTGCTGGTCGGGGCGGACAGCAGCCACTGGGGCCCGTCGGTCTGGCGCTCGGACGACCTCGGCGCGCACTGGACCGAGCCGTCCAGACCCGCCGTCCGCTTCCCCGAGCACACCGGTGCCTCGCTCACCCGGGTCTGGCAGCTCCAGCCGGCCGGCGACGAGGCACCCGGCGTGGTCTACGCGGGCACCGAACCGGCGGCGCTGTTCCGCTCCGAGGACGGCGGCGAGACCTTCGCCCTGGTCGAACCGCTCTGGAACCACCCGCAGCGGTCCGAGTGGGGCGCCGGGTACGGCGGCCAGGGGCTGCACACGATCCTCACCGACCCGCGCGACGCCGGGCGGCTGCTGGTCGCCGTCTCCAGCGGCGGCGTCTACCGGAGCAAGGACGGCGGCGCGAGCTGGGAGCCCTCCAACACCGGACTGCGCGCGGAGTTCTTCCCGCAGGAACGCCAGTACCCCGAGTTCGGCCAGTGCGTGCACAAGATCGCACCGGACGCCGTCCGGCGGGACCGCCTCTACCTACAGAACCACGGCGGTGTCTACCGCAGTGACGACGCGGGTGCGAGCTGGCGGTCCGTCACCGACGGCCTGCCCGCCGACTTCGGCTTCGCCGTCGCCGCCCACCCGCGCCGGGCCGACACCGCCTACCTCTTCCCCCTCGGCGGCGCCGACGACCGCGTCCCGCCGGGCCGCCGCTGCCGGGTCTTCCGCACCGAGGACGGCGGGGACAGCTGGCACCCCCTCGCGAACGGCCTGCCGGGCGAGGACCACTACGGTGTCGTCCTGCGCGACGCCCTGCGCACCGACGACGCCGATCCGGCCGGCATCTACTTCGGCACCCGCACCGGCGAGGTCTACGGCAGCCCGGACGAGGGCGAGAGCTGGCGACTGCTGCTCGCCCACCTGCCGGACGTGCTCTGCGTCCGGGCGGCGACGGTGTCCTGACGCCGCGGCGGGTTCGGGGCGGCGCCCGGCACGCCGGTCCAGGCCTCCGCCGGCACCCCTTGATCTCCGGTGGCCTCCCGCCGATCATGGCGGGGAGGCAGACTGCTCCCGGAGATTGGACGGACCGGCATGGCCGAGACGGAACCCGACTGGCGGCTGGGACGCGACATCGACGGCCTTCCCGTGGTGCGCTACCAGCGCGGGGAGCGTGAAGGGCGGCCCTGGGCCAGCCTGTTGGAGGTGCTGGCCCCCGGGGCCCCGGGGGTCGGCGAGGCCGTCAGCACCGTCGACCCGGTGGAGTTCGTGCTCTCGGACATGTCGGGCTGGATCGTCTCCGGCTCCGTCGACTTCGGCGAGCGGCTGCTGCGGCGCGGGGCCCGCACGCTCCGGCTCGGTCACACCATGCTGCGGGACCTCGCCGGTGATCCGCCTCCCGCCGGGTGGGCCGACTGGGCCCGGACTCCCCTGCGCGACGGGTACCGCAGCGTGCCGTGCGACCGGGACGCCGGGGAGCTCGCCCCGGCGCTGGACGCGGCGTTCGGCCCCGGCCACCCGGACCACCGCCCCGATCGCGACGAGCAGAGCAGGCAGGAGGAGTTGCGCGACCTGCTGGCCGGTCGGGTCGTCGGCCCCGTGCTGCCGTCCAGCGCCCTGATCGTGGACGCGACCGACCAGGTCGTAGCCGGAGCCGTCGTCACCGACTTCGACGGCACGCCCTGGATCGCCCATGTCTTCCGACACCCCGGCCTCGGCTACCCCGGGCTCGGCCGCGACGTCATGCGCCGGGTGATGGCCGACCTCGCCGACCGCGGAAACCCCGGGATGGGCCTGGCCGTGACCGAGGGCAACTCGGCCCGCCGCCTGTACGAGTCGCTCGGCTTCCGGTTCACCAGGAGCACGCTGACAGTCGTCGTCCCCTGAGCACCCCGCCCGACCGACCGCGGACGGGACGGCGTCCCGGGCCGCAGGTCGGACCAGGCCCTCCGGGCGGGCGAGCTCCGGGACGGCGATCCCCACCGGCAGCACCGGGCCGGCCCCGACGAACAGGCCGCGGCCGCGCCGGACCCGGGCGATCAGCCCCGGGCTCGGCCCCTGGAGCAGGACGAGCCCGTCCGCGACGGCCTGCTCGGCCGCGCCGAGAGCGGGCAGCTGCGCCCGCCCGGGCCTTCCCTTCCGAGTGACTTCTCCGGGCCTGGTCAGAGCCGGTGTGTAGGCTCGCGGGCATGGTGAGGGTGACGCGGGACGACGTGGCGCGGGTGGCGGGAACGTCGACGGCGGTGGTCAGCTATGTGATCAACGACGGGCCGCGGCCGGTGGCGGCGGCCACCCGGGCCCGTGTCCTGGCGGCGGTCGAGGAGCTGGGGTACCGGCCGAACCGGGTCGCCCAGGCCATGGCCCGGCGGCGGACCAACCTGATCGGCATGGTCGTGCCGGACGCCCGGCAGCCGTTCTTCGCCGGGCTCGCGCACATGGTGGAGCAGGCGGCGGCCGAGCGCGGCCGGCTGCTGTTGATCGGCAACTCCGACTACGCCGACGAGCGGGAGGCGCACTACATCCGGGCGTTCCTCGGCATGCAGGTGGACGGACTGATCCTGGTCACCCAGGACCCGTCCGTGCCCGGGGTGGCCGGCGTCGAGACCACCGACGGCACCCCCGTCGTGCTGCTGCACCACCGGGCGGAGACCGAGAGCGGGGCAGCCGTCGTCGCCGACGACGACGGCGGGGCGCGCGCGATGGTGCGGCACCTGCTGGGCCACGGCCACGCCGGAGTCCACTGCTTCGGCGGGACGTTCGCGCTCAGCCCGAACGACCCGGTGACCGCCCGCACCGCCGGCTGGGCGGCCGCCCTGGCCGACGCCGGCCTGCCCACCGACGGGCGACTGACGCCCGCGCCGTTCGACCGCGTCCGCGCGCACGCCGAGGCGCTCGCGCTGCTGGCCCGGCCCGACCGGCCGTCCGCCGTGTTCTGCGCGACCGACGACCAGGCGATCGGCCTGCTGCGCGCCGCCGACGACCTCGGCATCCGGGTGCCGGAGGACCTCGCGGTGGCCGGCTTCGACGACATCGCGGAGGCCGTCATCGCCGGCCCGCCGCTCACCACCGTCGCCACCGCACAGGACGCGATGGCCCGGGCCGCCGTCGACCTCGTCCTGACCGCCAAGGCGAACGAGGAGCCCGTCCCCGCGGGCGCGCACACCTTCCCCGCCCGCATGGTGATCCGCCGCTCCTGCGGCTGCCCGGCCAGGACCTAGCGACGCGGCAGGCGACCTTCGCCCCGTCGCGGCACCAGCGGGGCCCGGGCACGCGGGCGGGGCCGGAGGAGGTCAGGCGCTGCCGGGCACTTCGGCGCCCAGGAAGTCGAGCAGCAGCGCGGTGAGCTCGTCGGGGCGCTCCAGGGCGGGCAGGTGGCCCGCCCAGGGGAGGTCGAGGCGGCGGGCGCCGGCGATGCGCTCGGCGAGGTGGTCGGCGATCCGCTGGAAGTCCGGGAAGTCGTGCGCGCCGGTGACGAGCAGGGCGGGCGCCGTGACGGCGGACAGGTCGGTGTCGACCTGGATCTGGCCGAACTCCTCGGTGGCGGCCAGCTGGACCTCGAAGGCGTGCTGCTGCATCTCCCGCACCTGCGCACGGGCCGCCTCGTCCGCGTCGGGTCCCAGCCAGGTCGCCACGTTGAGCGCGGTCGCCCCGGCGACGTCCCCGGCCTCGATCAGCGCGTCCTCGCGCTCGCCGAACGCCCGGAGCCCGGCGCTCGGCTCCTGCCCGGCCAGCGCCGTGCAGAGCAGCGCGAGCGCCGTCACCCGCTGCGGCCAGCGGGCCGCCACCGCCAGCGCGACCCGGCCTCCGCCGGACGCCCCGACCAGCGCCGCGCGCTCGATCCCGAGCTTGTCCAGCAGGTCCACGACGTCCTGGGCGTTGTCGTACGGGCCGTCCGGCACGGGCGTCTCGCCGAAGCCCCGGAGGTCGCAGCGGATGACCCGCAGGCCGGCTCCGACCAGGGCGGGCACCTGCCGGTCCCACATCCGCCGGTCACAGACCGTGGAGTGCACCAGAACCACCGCCGGGCCGTTGCCGGCCACATCATGAGAAATGATCATCGCACCAGCCTAGGGATCGGCCACGCGGAAGCCCACCAGATTTCCCTCCTGGCGCAACGCCGGCGCCCGCCGCGAGCAGGGTGACACCGTCCCACCCCTTGCCGTCCGCGCCGTCCCGCTGTCCCGCTGTCCCGCCCGACCGGCAGTGACCCCGCGCCCGGTCCGGCGTTGATCGGGGCGAGGGCAGCAACGATCACCCGATCCCGCTTCGCGAAGGGCACGTTCATGGACACCACCACCGCCAAGGGACACATCTTCACCATGCTGGACGTGGACGGCGACGGCGTCATCTCCCGGCACGAGTACCTGACCCGCCCCGAGCAGGCCGCCGCCGCACTCGGCCGGGACGCGGCGGACCCGCTGGTCTCCGCCGCGCGCGCGGCCCACGAGCGCGTGTACGCCTCGATGGACGCGAACGGCGACGGCAGGGTCACCTTCGAGGAGTACGCGGCGTGGGCGGGTGGCGGCGCCTTCGACGAGGTCTGCCGGCCGGCGCTGGGGTCACTGTTCGACCTCGCCGACGCGGACGGGGACGGGGCCCTGGGCCGCGCGGAGTTCACCTGGCTCCGGGCCGCGCTGGGCAACTCCGCCGACAACGCCGCGAAGGCCTTCGACGCGCTGGACACCGACGGCGACGGCCGCATCGACCGCGACGAGTACCTGGCCTCGATCCGGGGGTTCGTCACCGACGGCGCGTCGCCCATGGCCGAGGCGCTGCACGACCGCGCCGGCAGCCCGGCCTGAGGCGGGCGGCGACGGCCGTGGTCTTCCCGGCGGGCCCGGACGACACGCTCGACGACCTGCTCGACGCGGAGGACGCCTGACCGGTGGTGCTCGCACCGCCGCCCGGGGCGTAGGGCCACGCCCCGGCGGCAGACCGAGGCCATGCGCAACCCTCGGGTTGCACCTCGCGGATCGACGTGCAACTCTGGAGTTGCACACATTGGGCAGCGACGAAGGAGTTCCTCATGAGCGACGACCGGATCGAGCGCGAGACCCTGATCGAGGCGTCCCTGGAGCACGTCTGGACCCTGGTGGCCCAGCCCGGGTTCTGGGTCGCCGAGGAGGCGAGCCTGGCCGGCACCGTGGCACGGGAAGGCGAGTCCATGGTGGCGAAGAACCCCGAGTACGGCGAGTTCCCGGTGCGGGTCGAGAAGGTCGAGCCGCCGACCTACCTCGCCTACCGCTGGGCCAGCGCCTTCCCCGGCGAGGAACTGCGCGAGGACAACAGCACCCTCGTGGAGTTCACGCTGACCCCCGAAGGCGACCGGACGCGGCTGCGCGTCGTCGAGAGCGGATTCGCGGCCCTGGCCGGATCCGAGGACCTGCGCAGCCAGGCGGTCAAGAACAACACCGACGGATGGCCCCAGGTGCTCGACGCGTTCCGCAAGCGCGCCGAACAGCCCTCCGCATGACCGACGAGGGCCGCGGCGCCGCCGAGCCGGTCGACGGCGTCCTCGCCGCCCTCGCCGACCCGACCAGGCGTCAACTGCTGGACCTGCTGGCCGAGCAGGGCGAGGCCACCGCGACCACCCTCGCCGAACGCCTGCCCGTCTCACGACAGGCGGTGGTCAAGCACCTCGCCGTCCTGGACGGCGCCGGACTGGTCACCGCCGCCCGGGTCGGCCGCGAGGTGCGGTACGCGGTGCGGCCGGCGGCGCTCGACGCCACGGCACGGTGGATGGCCGCCCTCGCCACCGACTGGGACCGACGGCTGGCGACCATCAAGCGCCTCGCCGAGGCGGCCGAGCGGGACGCCCGGTAGGACGCCGGCGCCGGCCCGCACCTGCGCCCGACCCGTCACGGGTCGGGCGCAGGGCGAACACCCGCCCCCGCCCCTCCAACCGCGGCCCCGGGGCGTAGTGTGCGTGCGGTGAACGAACTGATCTTCCGGGGGAAAGACCGGTACCGGCCCTCCTGGCCGCAATTCGCCTTCCTCGGCGTCCTGTTGGCCGCTCAAGGGACCCTGGCCGCCTACCGGCTCGGCGCGGTGGGCTTCTGCTGGATGCTCGGCGGGACCGCCGCGATCGCCGGCCCCGCCCTCGTCATCTCGCGCCGGTGCTGGAGCGCGGTCGGCGCCGCCGGAATAACGATCTGCTGGGGCGTCGGACGGCGCGGCCGCACCTACCCCTGGCGGGACATCCGCTGGATCGACGTGCGTGAGACCAAGAGCCGGTTCGGGGCGTCGTACGCGGTCCGGATGACCCTGGCGGGCGGGAAGCGGCGCACACTGCCCGGGCTGCAGCACAGCGACGCGTACCCCGCCGCCGACTTCGACGAGCAGTTCCATCGGGTCGTCAACTGGTGGGAGCTGAGCACCGACCAGGCCGCCCGGGTCCAGCCGCCGAAGCAGCTCCGGGACCGGCTGTCCCCCACGGCGCTCGGGGTCGTCTTCGGGATCCTCATCGCCCTCGTCGCCGCGCTCGTCATCGCCGCGCGGGGCTAGGGTCCCGTCCGGCCGCTCCGCCCGCTCCGCGGGAGCGCGCCCGCTACCCGAGTTCGTCGGCCAGCAGGTCCATCAGCAGGTTGTCGTGCCAGGTGCCGTCGGGGCCGCGTTCGTACTGGCGCATGGTGCCCACGGGGCGGAAGCCGACCTTGGCGTAGCAGCGGATCGCCGCCGCGTTGTCCGCCGCCGGGTCGATGATCAGGCGGTGGTAGTGGTGGTCGGTGACGAGGTGGCGGGCCAGGGTGCGGACGGCGTCGGCGCCGAGACCGCGGCCGTGGCGGGCCGGGTCGAGGTAGATGTCCATGCCCGCGTGGCGGTACTCGTCGTCGTTGTTGGCGTACCACTGGATGGCGCCGGCCACCTGCCCGGCCACCAGGATCACCAGGGTCTCGGTGTCCGGCTCCTTGAGATCGGTGGCGACGGCGTCGGCCAGGTCGTCACCACCGCGCCAGCGGGCGTAGACCTCGGGCGTGGCACGGATGGCCACGAGGGCCGGGATGTCGTCCGCCGTCGCGGGGCGGAGGGTGACCTGGGTGCCCTGCAGAATCGTCCCCATATAGGGCATGTTTGCACGGAAAAGGGCCTTCGGCGAGCCTTTTTCAGCGTTGCACTCACCCACTCCCACCAGGGATGATTCGCCGCCGTGACACATTTCCTGATCGTTCTCGTGGCCGTCCTCGTCTACTTCGCGCTGAAGAAGTCCCGTGCCGGCAAGTCGGTGGAGTGGGCCAGGACCCGGTTCGACCCGGCCGCCTTCGGCCTGGTCCCCCGCGAGCGGCTCGACCCGCGCCGTTCCGGGCCGCCGATCTCCGACGAGCGGCGCCGGCGGTCCCAGGCGATAGCCGACGCCGCCTGGGGCGGGGACTGGCGGCCGGCCGCCGCCCACGTGGAGGCGGCGGGCCAGGACTGGGAGGAGCGCTGGTCGCGGCTGGAGCTGCTGGCGAGCATCGCCGACGAGGACGACGCCTGGCTGACGGCCTGGCGCGCCGCGGACCCGAACAGCTGCGACGCGGCCACCTTGGAGGCCAAGCAGATGGTGCACCGCGCCTGGGCGATCCGGGGGTCCAAGTACGCGCACGAGGTGCCGGCCGAGGACATGGCGAAGTTCCGCGCGCTGCTGCCCGCCGCGATCGAGGCGGCCCGCCGGGCCGCCCTGCTGGCGCCGGCGGATCCGGCTCCGTGGGTGGTCATGGTGACGACGGCGCGCGGCGCGCAGTACTCGCCGGAGCAGTTCGAGCCGCTCTGGGCCGGCCTGGCCGAGCGCGCGCCGCACCACTACGAGGCGCACTGGCAGGGCATGCAGTACTGGTGCGCCAAGTGGTTCGGCTCGGACAAGCAGATGCTGGCGTTCGCCGAGCGGGCGATGGACGGCGCGCCGGCCGGGAGCCCGCTGCCGGGGATCTACCTGCACGCGCTGTCCGAGCTGGAGAAGCGCGAGACGCTCGGCTCCACGCTGGCCGGGGGGAAGGCCAAGGAGCGGCTGAAGGCGATCGCGGCGGCGCTGGCGTCCGTCCCGGCGGACGACGAGCGGCTGCCGATGCTGCGGCACCTGCTCGCGTACTACTGCGGCAAGGCCGAGCTGCACGCGGAGGCGCTGGAGCAGTTCCGGCTGATCGGCCGCTGGTGCGGGGCTTCGGTCTGGGTGGACCAGGGCGACCCGGTGGCGGTGTTCGACCTCGCGCGCGGTGTGGCGGTGA
Source organism: Kitasatospora sp. NPDC050463 (assembly GCF_040655255.1). Taxonomy (NCBI): domain Bacteria; kingdom Bacillati; phylum Actinomycetota; class Actinomycetes; order Kitasatosporales; family Streptomycetaceae; genus Kitasatospora; species Kitasatospora sp. NPDC050463. Next base: position 111,012 of record NZ_JBFAJO010000011.1, on the reverse strand, counting down.
AGCTCTCGGAGGCGCTGCCGCTGCCGCCCGAGCTGCGGCCCACCAAGGACACGGATCACCACTACAGCGGGTGATCGTTCATCTCGGAGCGTGCTGAACGGCCGTCATTCGTCGAGCACACCTGGCGGGCGGGAACAGCGGGCGGGGCGGAGGCAACGACAGTCCGCCGGGCACCGGAGAGCGTACCCGCGGGACATCGTCCGTCCGGGCCCCCGGCACCACCCTCCCGGGGGTAACACCCGGGGCGAACATCTCCCCCGCCCTCCCCGTCGGCACCCGAAGCCGCCTCGTACGAACCGGAGTTCGCCGACGCCGAGCGGGCCCTGCCGGACCTGCGTCGGGCCGACCCCCGGCTGACCACGAGATAACCGATCGACACCCCGGGCGTCATCGCGTTACCTGGGGGCATGCCCGAACTGCGCACCGATCGCCTCCTGCTCCGCCGGTGGCGGGAGTCCGACCTCGAACCGTGGGCGGCGATGAACGCCGACCCCGAAGTCCGGGAACACCTGGGGGAGCTGCTGACGCGGGAGCAGAGCGATGCAGCGGTGGCATCCATGCAGGCCGCGTTCGACGGGCGAGGTTTCGGCTGGTGGGCGCTCGAAGCACGGGAGACCGGCGAGTTCATCGGCCGCGCCGGCCTGGACGAGGTGAGCGAGGGCATGCCGTTCGCGGGCGTGGACGTCGGGTGGCGGTTGGTGCGCTCGGCGTGGGGTCACGGTTACGCCACCGAGGCCGCCCTGGCCTGCCTTGCCTTCGGCTTCGAGACCCTCGGGCTGCCGGAGGTCCTTGCGTCGACAACCGTCGGCAACCGTCGTTCCCAGGCGGTGATGCACCGGATCGGCATGACCCGGGACCCGGCCGACGACTTCGAGGATCCGAGCGTGCCGGAAGGGCCGCTCCGCCGGTGCGTGCTCTATCGGATCTCCGCGGAGACGTCCACGGCCCGCGGCACCCGGCGGGGCACCACCAGGACTCCGCCGGCCTGCGGGTCACACCGGCCGAGCCCGGCGGGGCCGTGCTGACCACCCTGACAGAGCTCCGAGGCTGTCAGGCAACGAGATCAGCAGACGCCCGCCGGGCCCTCCCCCGACGCACGGTCGGCCGACGGCTGCCGCACCGCCTTCCGGCCGACTCGCTCGACCCCCTCTACCGCCCGGCGTCGTCGAGCAGCAGCTTCGCGGCCACCGCCGCCCCGTCGGCGCGGAACGCACCGGCCACGGCGGTCGCCCGCTCGCGGGTCTCGGGCAGCAGCGCCACCCTGAGCGCGGCCGACAGGGACTCGGCGGTCGGCGTCGGACCGTCGTGCGCCGCGCCGATGCCGAGGCCCGCCACCCGGCCCGCGAAGTACGGCTGGTCCGCCCCCTGCGGCACCACCACCTGGGGCGCGCCGGCCCAGGTGGCCGTCGTCGTCGTGCCCGCGCCGCCGTGGTGCACGACGGCGGCCACCCTGCGGAACAGCGCCTGGTGGTTGACCTCGCCGACGACGAAGCAGTCGTCCCGGTCGTCGACCCGCGCCAGCTCGGCCCAGCCACGGGACAGCACCGCGCGGCGGCCCCGGGCGCGGATCGCCTCGACGACCACCCGGGCGAGGCCTTCCGGGTCGCGCATCGGAATGCTGCCGAAGCCCACGTACACCGGCGGCGTGCCGGTGTCCAGGAACTCCACCAGGTCGGCGGGGAGCGGGCGTTCGTCCGGCAGGACCCACGCCCCCGTCTGCACCACGTCCAGGCCCGCCGGCCGCTCCCACGGGGCCAGGGTCGGGTCCGCGGCCAGCCACGGCAGGTCGGTGAAGACGTGGTCGCGGACGTTGTCCACCGGCGGCAGGCCGATCGACGCCCGGTGGCCGTTGACCGCCTCGCCGAACACCTCCTGCGCGTCCAGGGCGTCCTGGTCCCACAGCACCTGGTTGTCGGTCACATCCTCGCGGAGCGGCCGGCCCGGCCGCGGAATCGGCGGATGGTGCGGCGAGGGCAGACTGACCGGCTGGTAGCTCGCGTACACGTACCGGATGCCCAGCTTCTCGGCCACCGCCTTCACACCGGCCACGGCCGGCACCAGACCCGTCGCCACCAGCACGTCGCACCCCTCGGCCACGGAGCGGACGTTGTCATAGAACGCGGCGACCATGTCGGCCGCGCGCCGGGGCAGGCCTCCCGGCGACGGCGGCGTCTTCCCGGTCACCAGGTCGCGCACCGACTGCCCGGTCGGCACCATCTCCACGCCGACCACGGCCAGCCGCTTCGCGAACTCCTCGTCCGGCGGCGCGCACACCCGCACCTCCGCACCGAGTTCCCGCAACCGCACCGCGAGCCCCACCAGCGGCTCGACGCCCCCACGCGAATCGTAGGCAGACAACACCACGCGCATTCGATACTCCCCGTTTCCTGACGATCTTGGCTTCGAGCGGAGATTCTGCAGCATGACCGGGGCCTTGCCGCAAGGACCCCGGTGCGCTATAAGTTGAGAGTGGAAAGGAGTGGGTTCTCCTTCTTTCCACTCCCGTCCGTCATCTGACGGGCCATCTCCTCGCTCCGGCCGCAGGGTGATCGCCGGCCGAGCCTGACACCCCGGCAAATGAGCCGCACCAAGCCCGGGCGCCCGCACCGCAGTTGACGGTGGACCTGGTAAGTCTCGGTATCGCTGCCGCCATGCCGGCGGCAGCCGGGCCAGGGGGTGCGCGGATGTCGTCGGCCGCAACCCGATGGACGGTCGCGGCGTGCTCCCGCCACTGGCGAGCGCCTTCCAGCCGCGTACCGCCGTCCGCGCCGCCGTCGATCAGCTCGTCCGGGGCGCGGGCGGGACCGGCCCTCCCGGACGACCGCTCCACCGACCTCGCCGGCGCGCTCGGCCACCTGCAGCCGGCGCTCGGGCACGCCCTGCGGTGGCCGCTCGCGGAATCTCCCGAAAGAATTCCGGGGCGGCTGTCGAAACGGCCGTTCCCCGTTCGACGCAGGGGTGAGAGGCGGGGAACAGCCCCGGCCTCCTGATCGAGGAGTCACCATGCCGCGCTTTATGTCGCTGATCCGTATCGACGAGCAGGACGCCCCGGACATGCAGTCGGCGGGCCCGGAGTTCGAGAAGCGGATGGGAGCGCTGTTCGAGGAGATCACCAAGGCCGGGGTGATGCTGGACACCGCCGGGCTGCTGCCGACCGCCGAGGGCACCCGGATCACCTGGGAGGGCGGGAAGCTGAGCTTCACCGACGGGCCGTTCACCGAGACCAAGGAGGTCGTCGGCGGCTACGCCATCATGCAGTGCAAGGACAAGGCCGAGGCGATCGAGTGGACCAAGCGGTTCCTGGAGATCCACCCGGAGAGCTGGAAGGTCGGCGCCGAGCTGCGCCAGATCGACGGGAACACCACCCCGCCGGAGGCCTGATCCCCGCAAGCCCCGGAGCTCCGGTCACCGGAGCTCCGATCACCGGCACCGGCCCGGCCGCCGTGGCCGCGTTTGCCCCGATCCCGTCCGGCTGCTCTGATGGGTGGCCGTGACGGAGAGCAACGCGACCGCGGCGGTCGAGGCCGTGTTCAGGATCGAGTCCGCGCGGATCATCGCCGGTGTCACCCGCATCGTGCGGGACGTGGGCATCGCCGAGGAACTCGCGCAGGACGCGCTGGTCGCCGCTCTGGAGCAGTGGCCCGAGCAGGGCGTCCCGGAGCGGCCGGGCGCCTGGCTGATGGCGACCGCCAAGCACCGCGCGATCGACCTGGTCCGCCGCAAGGAGACGTACGCGCGCAAGCTCGCGGAGGTCGGGCGGACCCTGGAGGACGTGCCGCCGCCGGAGCCGGCCGGGCCGGAGGACATCGACGACGACCTGCTGCGGCTGATCTTCACCGCCTGCCACCCCGTGCTGTCGGCGCAGGCCCGGATCGCGCTCACCCTGCGACTGGTGGGCGGGCTCACCACCCAGGAGATCGCCCGGGCGTTCCTCGCCGCCGAGCCGGCCGTGGCCCAGCGGATCGTCCGCGCCAAGCGGACCCTCGCCACCGCGCGGGTGCCGTTCGAGGTCCCGTACGGCGAGGACCGGTCGGCCCGGCTCTCCTCCGTCCTGGAGGTCGTCTACCTGATCTTCAACGAGGGCTACGCGGCCACCGCCGGCGACGACCTGCTCCGACCGGCGCTCTGCGAGGACGCCCTGCGGCTGGCCCGGGTGCTCGCCGGGCTGGTCCCGCAGGAGCCGGAGGTCCACGGCCTGGCCGCCCTGCTGGAGTTCCAGGCGTCCCGGACGGCGGCCCGCACCGGCCCCGGCGGGGAGCCGGTGCTGCTGGCCGACCAGAACCGCGCCCGCTGGGACCGGCTGCTGATCCGGCGCGGCTTCGCGGCGCTGCGGCGGGCGGGCACCGGGCCGTACTCGCTCCAGGCCGCGATCGCCGCCTGCCACGCGCAGGCGGCGCGTTACGAGGACACCGACTGGGCGATGATCGCCACGCTGTACGGGCGGCTGGCGGCGCTGACGCCGTCCCCGGTGGTGGAGCTGAACCGGGCGGTGGCCGTCTCGATGGCCCAGGGACCGGCGGCCGCCCTGGAGCTGGTGGACGCCCTGGCGGCCGAGCCGGCCCTGCGGGCGTACCACCTGCTGCCGAGCGTGCGCGGCGACCTGCTGGCGCGGCTCGGGCGGGCCGAGGAGGCCCGGGCGGAGTTCGAACGGGCGGCGGCGCTGGCCCGCAACGCGCGGGAGCGCGAGCTGCTGCTGGAGCGGGCGGCGGCGGCCGGTGCGCCCGTCAGGCCCCGTCGTCGAGGCGCAGCCGGGCACTGACCTCGCCGAGGCCCTCGGCCAGTACGGCGAGCTGCTCGCGGCTGAGCACGTCGATGAGCAGCTCGCGCACCAGGGCGACATGGCCGGGCGCGGCCTGGCGCAGCATGTCGCGTCCCTGGTCGGTGAGTTCGGCGAAGACGCCGCGGACGTCGCTCGGACAGGAGCGGCGGCCGACCAGGCCCATCCGCTCCAGCTGGGTGACCTGGTAGGTCAGTCCGCTCTTGGAGGTGACCAGCTTCTCGGCCAGTTCGGTCATCCGCAGCGAGCCGGCCGGGGCGGCGGAGAGGTGCACCAGGATCTCGTACTGGGTGTGCGAGAGGCCCGAGTCCTCCTTGAGCTGGCGTTCCAGCCGGCGGTTCAGGAGGTTGCTCGCGGTGACGAAGCCCCGCCAGGCGGCCATCTCGTCGTGGTCCAGCCAGCGCGGTTCGTTCATGGAGGCCATGGGCCAAGCGTACTCCTGTTGTTCAAATTCGAACCAAGGTGTACGGTCGAGGTGTCGAGGTTCAAAATTGAACTACTTTGGAACGTGTCGACCGGCTGGACGCGTTGAACGAGACACCGGCCGGACGCGTCGAACGAATCGGAAGCGGGAGAAGCCGCCATGAGCACCGCCACCCCCGGGCGCATGCCCGTCCTCTACCTCTCGCACGGCGCGCCGCCGCTCGCCGACGACGCGCTCTGGCCCGGCCAGCTGGCCGCCTGGTCCGCCGACCTGCCCCGGCCCAGGGCGATCCTGATGGTCTCCGCCCACTGGGAGGAGGCACCGCTGGCCCTCGGCGCCGTCACCACCGTGCCGCTGGTCTACGACTTCTGGGGCTTCCCCGAGCACTACTACCGGGTGCGGTACGCCGCCCCCGGCGCCCCCGAACTCGCCGAGCGCGTCCGCAAACTGCTGCGCGCCCCCGGCACGCCCGTTCAGGACATCCCGGACCGCGGCCTGGACCACGGCGCCTACGTACCGCTGGTGGAGATGTTCCCCGAAGCGGACATCCCCGTCCTCCAGGTCTCCATGCCCACCCTGGACCCGCAGCGGCTGCTGGAGATCGGCCGCCGACTCGCCCCGCTGCGCGACGAGGGCGTGCTGATCGTCGGCAGCGGCTTCTTCACCCACAACCTGCGGGCGCTCAGCTCCGACGGCCGGATCAGCTCGGTGATGGCCGAGTTCGACGACTGGGGCCGCCGCGCCCTGGCGGCCCAGGACCTCGACGCGCTGCTCGACTTCGAGCGGAAGGCCCCGGCCGGGCGACTCGCCCACCCGCGCACCGAGCACTTCGCCCCGCTGTTCGTCACCCTCGGCGCCGGCGAGGCCGACCTGGACAGCCAGCGCAGCGTGATCGACGGATTCTGGATGGGCCTGGCGAAGCGCTCGATCCAGCTCGGCTGACCGGCGCCGCCACCGGCCGGCCCGCCCCACCGGCCCGCCGCCGCCGACCGGCACCACCTGCCCGCCCACCCGACCGGCCCGGACCGCACGCGTCACCGCTGCTGTCCCGGGCCGGGTCCGAACCGACGGGCGGCTACTCGGTGTGCAACACCGAGGCGATGGTCATCCGGGCCGCCGACCGGGCCGGGACGAGGGCACCGAGGACGGCGATCGCCACACCCGCCAGGAACATCGCGGCCAGCTGCGGCGCGTGCCACACGTCCTTCATGTACTCGGGGAAGTCGACCACCCCGACGTGGTCCACCACGAGGCGGTGCGCCGCGATCCCGAGCGGGATGCCGAGCAGCCCGCCGACCGCGCCCAGCCCGCCGACCGAGGTCACCGTCATCACCACCACCTGCCGGGGGGTCATTCCGATCGACTTGAGCATGCCCAGGTCCCGGCGCCGCTCGCGGGTGTTCAGGAGGACGGTGTTGAAGACGCCGAGCGACGCGACGAGGGTCAGCAGCACCGTGAACACCGTCGAGAAGGTGATGACGGTGGCGGTGCCGGCGTTGCCCGCGTCCAGCACCGAGGCACTCAGTCCCGGGTCGATCGCCGCGACCGCCTCGGCGTAGGCCCGCGCGTCGGCCCCGGGGGCGAGCCGTACCGTGTACTCGGTGGCGTGGGCCTCCGGCGCGAGTTGGGCGAGGGTCTGCCACGAGGCCTCCAGGGCCCGGGCGTTGCCCTCGATGAGCCGGCCCACGATGGTCACCTGGACCTGCCTGCCGTTGAGCTCCAACGTGACCCGGTCACCGACCTCCAGCCCGCGCTGGGTCAGGAACGACGGCCCGGCCACGGCCTCGCCCGCCGCGGCCGGCGCACGGCCCCTGACGATCGTGTGGGAGTACGAGGAGTCGTCGCCGCGGTAGAAGTCGGCGAAGACGGGCTGGCTCTGCCCGGTCATGCCCGCCTGGGCCAGCGCGCGGGCCCGCACCCCGTCCGCACCCGGGAGGGCGCGCAGCCGTTCCTCGATCTGCCGGTCATCGAGCAGGGGGGCGGTCCGGTCGTTGCCCGGTCCCCCGGTCTGCACCTGGATCCTGGCGCCGCCGTCCTCCTTCCCGACGTTGCCGAAGGCCACCATGGTGCTGGTCAGTCCGGTCGACAGGGTCACCGTGGTGACCCCGAGGACGATGGCCGCCAGGGTCAGCAGCGTGCGGGCGGGGCGGGCGAACGGCTGGCCCAGCCCCAGGCTGACCGGACGCGGCAGCCGGGTGCCACCGAGCATCCGCTGGACGCGCAGACCACGCCCGGTCTTCGGCGCACCGCCCGCGCTGATCGCCTGCGCGGCGGGCAGCCGGTGGGCCCGCAGGGCGGGAACCAGCGCGGCCAGCAGGACGAGGGCGGGCATGCCCAGGAGGCAGGCCACGGACACCCACGGGCTGACGCCGCCGACCGAGGCCCGGCCCACGTCGATACCGGTGAACACGACCTTCAGGATGGGCCCGGCCAGCGCGTTGCCGGCCAGCGTACCCAGCACGCAGCCCGCCACGGCCGGCACCGAGAGCATCGTCAGATAGACGGCGACCACCTGGTTCGGGGTGAAGCCCAGGGCCTTGAGCACCCCGATGTGCCGGTATCCGGAGACGACCGCGCCGCTGACCACGTTGCCGACGATCAGGGTGGAGACCAGCAGGCCGAGGATGCCGAAGAGCGTCATGAAGGGGAGGTAGGAGTCGACCAGTGCCGAGAAGGCCTGCTTGAGGTCGAGCCAGGTCTGCGCGCCGGTCAGCGACTCCGCGGGCAGCCCCGCGGTGGCCCCCGCCAGCCCGGCGCTCAACCGGGCCGGTGTCGAGGACTCCGTGAAGCGGTAGAGCATCTGAGCCGCGGACGGGTGGAGTTCGGTCATCTGCTCGGGGGTGACCCAGGCGCTCGCCGACCTGCTCATGCTGCTGGCGAAGCCGACGACCGTCAGCGTCGGCCCCCCGGACGTCTCCAGCGTGGTGCCCAGCAGCTTCGTTCCGGGGGAACCCTGGACGGACCAGTTGACGACGATCTCCCCGGGCGCGGTGGCCCAGTGGCCCTCCAGCAGCTCGATCCGGTCCACCGGCCCCGCCGGATCGGCCCGGCCCACCACCGTGAGGGTGCCGCCGGCCATCCAGAGCCAGTCCTTGGGGATGTCGACGACGGCCTGCCCGAAGGGCCCGGCCGCGGCCTCCACCCCGGGTTGCCGGGCGGTCCGCGCCAGCTGCTCCGGCGAGACCTTCGTGGTGTCGAAGGTCGCCACCGTATGGGCGCCGCGCTGCTCGGCGAAGGCCTTGTCGAAGGGGCTCGACGCGACGCCGAGCAGGGCCAGGGCGAGCAGGACGGTCGTGGTCGAGCAGAACACGACGAGTCCGATGACGAAGGTCTGGACCCGGCGGCGCTTCACCGCCGCGCGCGAGGCCCTCCACACGGCGCTCACGCGCTCGCCTCCAGCACGCTCTCGCGACCGACCCGGCCGTCGGCCACTTCGATCAACCGGCTGGCACAGCGGGTGGCCAGCCGCGGGTCGTGGGTGACGATCAGGAGGGTCTGGCCGATCTGGTTCAGGTCGATCAGCAGGTCCATCACCTGCTCGCCCGACCGGCTGTCGAGGGCGCCGGTCGGTTCGTCGGCGAGCAGCAGTGCGGGCCGGTTCATCAGGGACCTCGCCACGGCGACCCGCTGCCGCTCGCCGCCGCTCAGCGTCGCCGGATAGTTGTTCCGGCGTTCGGCGACACCGAGCTCGTCGAGGAGCTCCAGGGCGCGACGGCGGGCCTGCCGGGCCGGGGTGCCGGTCAGCTGCGCCGCCAGCGCCACGTTGTCCAGCACCGGCAGGTCGTCGATGAGGTTGAAGAACTGGAAGATCATGCCGACGTTGCGCCGCCGGAACAGCGCCAGGCCGGTCTCGTTCAGCTTCCCGAGGTCGTGGCCCTGCACCTCGACCGTGCCGGAGGTCGGCCGGTCCAGTCCGGCCACCATGTTGAGCAGGGTGGACTTCCCGCAGCCGGAGGGGCCCATCACGGCCACCGCGTCCCCCGCCCTGATCTCCAGCGACAGGCCGTCCAGGGCCTTCGCGTCGCCGTACTCCTTGTGCACGCCGTCCAGCCGCACCACCACGGGCCGGTCGTTTCCATGATCAGTCGTCATGGCCCGAAATCTATGGCGGTGCCCGTGGACGGGGCGTCACCCACCGGATGTATCCGTCCGGGGAGGTCATCCCGGGGATGTACGGAGGATGCACCCGGGGGTGGGCGCGGGGCCCGCCGGGCAGCTGCGAAGATGATCAGGTGTGGGAATCCTGGACGATCTGGCTGGTCATCGCCCTGGTGGCGGCAGTCGGCGCCGCCGGCTGGTTCGGCGTGGCCGCGGCACGGGCGCGGCGGCGGCACCGGGCGGCCATCGAGGAGCGCGGCTGGCTGCTGGAGCGGGAGCGCGAGAGCGCGACGCGGACGGCGGTCGACGCCGAGCGGGCCAGGATCGCCGCCGAGCTCCACGACATCGTCAGCCACAACGTGAGCGTCATGGTGGTCCAGGCCGGGGCGGCCCGCGAGGTGCTGACCACGATGCCCGCGGAGGCCGCGGCGGCGATGAGCGCCGTCGAGACCGCCGGCCGCAACACGATGACCGAGCTGCGGCACCTGCTCGGCCTGCTCGCCCCCGCGCAGAACGGGGAGGACGAGCCCTACGACGTCGACCTGTCACCGCAGCCGAGCCTGAGCCGGCTCAGCCCGCTGATCGACCGGATCGCCTTCGCCGGCCTGCCAGTCGAGATGCGCATCTCGGGCGAGCCCCGCCCGCTGCCGACCGGCATCGACGTCACCGCCTATCGGATCGTTCAGGAGGCCCTGACCAATGCCCTCAAACACGGGGACGGAGCGAAAGCCGAGGTGACGGTGCGATACGCGGACAACCACCTGCGGGTCGAGGTGCTGAACAGCGGACCGAGCGTCCTGTCGGGCGGCCGGCCCGCGACGGCGACGGCCATAGGCCCGGCGACGGCCACGGGCCCGGACACGGCCAGGGGCAAGGCGGACGGAACGGGCCGCGGGCTGCTCGGCCTGCGGGAGCGGGTCGCCGTCTACGGCGGCGACCTGGACGCCCGCCGCCGTCTCGGCGGCGGCTACCGCGTCCGTGCCCGGATCCCCCTGGACCGGCCGTGACGACACACTCCGACCCCGCGCCCCGGGTCGTGATCGCCGACGACCAGGAGCTGGTCCGCACCGGCTTCCGCCTGATCCTGACCGCGCGCGGCATCGACGTGGTGGGCGAGGCCGGCGACGGGGCCGAGGCCGTGGCCGCCGTGCGCAGGCTGCGGCCCGACGTCGTCCTGATGGACATCCGCATGCCCGCCATGGACGGCCTGGAGGCGGCCCGCCGCATACTCGCGCAGTCCCCGGACTGCCGGGTGATCATGCTGACCACCTTCGACCTCGACCACTACGTCTACGCCGCCCTCGCCGCCGGAGCCAGCGGGTTCCTGCTCAAGGACGTCACCCCCGCGCACCTGGCCGCCGCCGTCCACCTGGTCAACACCGGTGACGCCCTGCTCGCGCCCTCGATCACCCGCCGCCTGGTGGAGCGCTTCTCCTCCGGCGCCCCGGGCGCCGGAACGCCCGCCGCGACCCCGGCCGTCCACCGGGACCTGGCCGTGCTGACGCCGCGCGAGCGCGAGGTGCTGACGCTCATGGGCCGGGGCCTCTCCAACGCCGAACTGGCCAGGGAACTGACGCTCAGCGAGGCGACGGTGAAGACCCACGTCGCCCGGATCTTCGCCAAACTGACCCTGCGCGACCGGGCCCAGGCCGTCGTCCTCGCCTACGAGACGGGGCTGGTCGCGCCGGGCGGGTGAGAGGCTGCCCCCGTGAACGGAGACGACGTCCGGGCCGCGCTCGGCGAACTACTGCGCACGCTCGGCCCGCACACCGACGACGGCCGGGCCTGGGCGGCACCGGCCGGCCCCCTGGAGTGGAGCTGCCGGGAGACCGCCGCCCACATCGCGCACGACCTGCTCGGCTACGCCGGCCAGCTCGCCGCCCGGCCCGCCGACGGGTACCTGCCGTTCGACCTCACCGTGCGGGCCGCGGCCGGGCCGGCCGAGGTGCTGGCGGTGGTGACGGCCTGCGGGCAGCTGCTGGCCACCGCGCTGGACGCCGCCCCGCCCGACCTGCGGGCCTGGCACTACGGGCCCTGTGACCCGCCCGGCTTCGCCGCGATGGGGGTGGCCGAGCTGCTGCTGCACACCCATGACCTCACCCTCGGCCTCGGCCTGCCCTGGCAGCCGCCGGCCGGGCTCTGCGCGGCGGTGCTGGAACGGCTCTTCCCCGACGCGCCGGCCGGCGAGCCCGCGGCCGTCCTGCTCTGGTGCACCGGGCGCGGTGAGCTGGACGGCCGCCCGCGCAGGACCTCGTGGACCTGGCGGGCGGCCGTGCCCGAGGGGTGACGGACGACGATGACCGGGAGGCGGTCGCCGGTCAGGAGGTGCGGTGCCGGCAGGTCGGGAAGAGACGGCCAGGACGTGCCGGTCGGGACGTGCCGGTCGGCCAGGACGTGCCGGCCGGTCAGGACGTGGCGATCCGCTCGGCGGCGCTGCGCTCGACGCAGAACTCGTTGCCCTCGATGTCCGCCATGGTCACCCAGCCCTTGCCGTCCGACGTCCGGTGGTCGCCCACGACGGTGGCGCCCAGTGCCAGCAGGCGCTCCACCTCCTCGTCCCGGCTGCGGTCCTGCGGCTGGAGGTCCAGGTGGACGCGGTTCTTCGCCGCCTTGCCCTCGGGCACCCGGATGAAGAGCAGCGCGGCGCCCGGCGACTCCACCAGCGCCTCCGGGTCCCCCGGGTTGTCGTCCTCACTCACCGAGCTGTCCAGCACCTTCGCCCAGAACTCGGCCAGCTCGAAGGGCTCGGCACAGTCGATCGTCACATGTCGTACCAGAGAAGCCATGTGACCACTCTGGCCTGCCCCTTTGCCCTCCGTCCACCCCTTTGGGCCGGGCCCTACACCCGGTCCCCGCCGGCGGGCGGCGCCGAGCGGCTGTGCAGGTGGCCGTCCAGGGGGTACTCCGGCGGCATGGCCCGGAGGAGGCTGCCGAAGTGGTAGCCGGCCTTCTCGGCCACCCGGCAGGAGGCCACGTTGTCCACCTGGTGGAGCAGGTCGAGCCGGACCAGCCCGTCCGCCGCGAAGGCCGCGAACGCCCAGCGGGTGAGCGCCTCCAGCGCGCGCGGGGCCACGCCCCGGCCGCGGGCGGCGGCCGCCGTCCAGTAGCCCACCTCGGCCGTCGCCGCGCCGGGCGTGCCGCGCTTGAGCACCACGTTGGCGACCAGCCTGGCGGGTCCGTCCTCGGCGGCGGCCCCACCGAGCGGTTCCAGGACCGCGAAACTGTACCGCTCGCCGTCCGCCCGGCCGCGGTGCTGCAGCTCCAGCCAGCGGGCCGCCCCGCCCAGGTCCGTCACCGGGATGCGGGTGAAGCGGCGCAGCGTCTCGTCCCGGTAGATCTCCACCAGGGCGGCCGCGTCCTCGTCCCGGAACGGGCGCAGCAGCAGCCCCGCGGCGGCGGGGAGTTCGGTGGCGACCGTCATCGCAGGCCCTCCCAGCCCCAGCGCGGCGTCGGGCCCGGGTCACCGAGGTCCTCGCCGACGGGTGCCGCCGAGACGTCCTTGGCGATCTTCGTGCCCCAGTCGAAGTACTCCAGCACCCGGCGGCGCAGCAGCTCGTCGTCGGGCAGCTCCTGCCGCACGGCGGCGTCCATCAGCTCCATCCAGCGCCCGCGCTGCTCCTCGGTGATGGCGAGGCCGAGGTGCGAGCGGAGCAGCGACTGGTGCCCGCCGAGTTCGGCGGTGAAGCGGGCCGGGCCGCCGAAGATCTCGGCCAGCCAGACGGCGACGTGTTCGATGTGGGTGGTGGTGAAGTTCGCGAAGACGGGCCTCAGCACCGGGTCGGCCAGGACGCCCTCGTAGAAGGTGTTGCTGAGGCGGCGGAGCGCCTCCATGCCCCCCAGGGCGTCGTACAGGCTCTCGGGCCGTTCGTCGCTCATGCGTGTCTCTCCCCGTTCGAGTGCGGTGGCACCTTCCTAGCAGTCCGACCACCCGTGACCGCTCGCGGCCGGGCTCTGTTCGCGCCCGGCACAGCAAACGGAGGCGGGCGTTCCCCGCCCCGCCCCGGCGGTGACTCGACCCTGCCCCGGCGGGTGACTTGACCCTGCCACTGGCGGCAGGGTCGGAGGCTGGGCGCCATGAACGAGCACACGCAGCAGCAGACCCCCCGCATCGTGCTGGTCACCGGCGCCGGGACGGGGATCGGACGAGCCACCGCACAGGCCTTCGCGGCGCAGGGGCCGGAGGTCGAGGTGGTGGCGGTCGGACGGCGGCCCGAGCCGCTGGCGGAGACCGCGCGGAGCGCCCCCGGGCGGATCCACCCACTGGTCGCGGACATCACCGGCGCCGATGCCCCCGAGGCGGTCGTGCGCGAGGTGCTGGACCGGTACGGACGGCTGGACGTCCTGGTGAACAACGCCGGGATCGTCCGCGGCGGCGCCCTCGGCACGCTCACCCGGGACGCGATCGCGACGCAGCTCGCGACCAACCTGACCGCCGCCGTCCTGCTCGGGCAGGCCGCCCTGGCGCCGCTGGGGGCGAGCCGGGGCGTCATCGTCAACGTCACCACGTCGGTCGGCCAACGGGGCTGGCCGGGCAACGCGGTGTACGCGGCGAGCAAGGCCGCGCTGGAGTCGGTCACCCGCAGCTGGGCGGTGGAGCTGGCGCCGCGCGGCGTGCGGGTGGTGGCGGTGGCGCCCGGGGCGATCGAGACCCCGATCGGTGAGCACTCCGGACTCGACGCCGAGCAACGGGAGGCCGTCCGGCGGTGGCAGATCGCCCACACCCCGCTCGGGCGGATCGGCCGGCCCGCCGAGGTGGCCTGGGCGATCACGCAACTCGCCTCGCCGCAGGCCTCGTTCGTCACCGGAGTAGTGTTGCCCGTGGACGGTGGCGCCGTCGTCGGGTGAGCCGGGCGCCGGTCCGGAAGTGAGCCGGGCGCCGGCGCGGAGGGTAGCCGGGCGCCGGCGCGGGAGAGGGGTGGGCAGCGGTGCTGATCGGGGAACTGGCCCGGGCGACCGGCAGCACGGCCCGGGCGCTGCGCCACTACGAGCAGGCCGGGCTGATCGGCTCCTCGCGCGCGGTCAACGGCTACCGGGTGTACGAGGAGACGGCGGCCGTGCGGGTCCGCAACATCCGCGCCCTGCTGGCCGCCGGGTTCACCCTGGCGGACGTCCAGCCCTTCCTGTCCTGTCTGGACGGTGACGTGTTGGCCAACCCGCCGTCGGCGGGGGCGCTGCGGATCGCCCGGGAGCGGCTGGCCGTCCTGGAGCGCCGGATCGCCGCCCAGACCGAGGCCCGGGACCGGCTGGTCGCCGCGCTGGCGGCCGCCGGCGGGGCCGACACCGGCGGCACATCCGGGTGACACCCCCGATCGGGGGTGTGCAGGGGGCGCCGGGCAGGGGACAGTGGGCGCATGCAGATTCCACTCTCCGTGATGGACTTCCTCGACCGGGCCGAGCTGGTCTACGGCGACCGGGTCGGCATCGTCGACGAGCCGGTGCAACCCGCCGGATCCTGGGGCGAGCTGAGCTACCGCCGAGTCGCCGAGCTGGCCCGGGCGCAGGCGGCCGGGCTGGACCGGCTGGGCGTCGGGCCGGGCGAACGGGTCGCGATCGTTTCCCACAACTCGGCGCGGCTGATGACCTCGCTCTACGGCGTCAGCGGGCACGGCCGGGTCCTGGTGCCGGTGAACTTCCGACTGCGGGCGGAGGAGGTCTCGTACATCGTCGAGCAGAGCGGCGCCTCCGTGCTGCTGGTCGACCCCGAGCTCGCCGAGCCGCTGGCCGGCGTCCGGGCCCGGCACACCTTCGTGCTCGGCGCGCAGAGCGACGCGCTGCTGTACGACTTCGACCGCGCGCCGCGCCGGTACGAGATCGACGAGAACGACACCGCGACGATCAACTACACCAGCGGAACCACCGCCCGCCCCAAGGGCGTTCAGCTCACCCACCGCAACATCTGGCTGAACTCCGTGCTGATGGGCCTGCACTTCGGCGCCGGTGACCGCGACGTCTACCTGCACACCCTGCCGATGTTCCACGCCAACGGCTGGGGCCTGCCGTTCGCCCTCACCGGGCTGGGCGCGCGGCACATCGTGCTGCGCAAGGTGGACGGCGCCGAGATCCTGCGCCGGGTCGAGCGGCACGGGGTGACCTTCCTCAGCGGTGCGCCAGCGGTGATCCAGATGGTGCTGGACGCGGCGGCCGACTGGGACGGGCCGATCCCGGGCCGGGACAAGGTGCGGATGATCGTGGCCGGCGCCCCGCCGCCGACCTCGGTGGTGCAGCGGGTCGAGTCCGACCTCGGCTGGGAGTTCATGCAGATCTACGGCCTGACCGAGACCTCGCCGGTGGTCACGGTCAACCGCACGCGCGCCGAGTGGGACGAACTGCCCGCCGGGGAGCGGGCGGAGAAGCTCGTGCAGGCGGGTGCGCCGGCGCTCGGCAACCAGGTCCGGGTGGACGACGAGGGCGAGGTGCTCGTCCGCGCCAACGTCGTCATGGACGGCTACTGGCAGCAGCCGAAGGAGACGGCGGAGGCGCTCCGGGACGACTGGTTCCACACCGGGGACGGTGGCACCCTCACCGACGGCTACCTGACCATCTCGGACCGGAAGAAGGACGTCATCATCAGCGGCGGGGAGAACGTCTCCTCGATCGAGGTGGAGGACTGCCTCTACGACCACCCGTCGGTGGGCGAGGTCGCGGTGATCGGCGTACCGGACGAGAAGTGGGGCGAGACGGTCAAGGCTCTGGTCGTGCTCAAGCCCGGGTACGACGTCCTGGAGGCGGACCTCATCGCGCACTGCAAGCAGCGGCTGGCCGGCTACAAGGCCCCGACCTCGGTGGAGTTCCGGGACACCCTGCCGCGGACCACCACCGGGAAGCTGCAGAAGTTCCGGCTCCGTGAGCCCTATTGGGCCGAGCGGGACCGGCAGGTCAACTGACCGGTCCCGGTTCCCGGGCCGCCGGCGCGAGTTCGGTCCGGTCGCGGACGCCGAGCTCGTGCACGGCGCTCTTCAGGCAACCGGTCACGGTGTTGCGGGTGAGGCCCGGCTGGGCGGCGGTCTCCGGGTTGGTCCGGCCGGTCGCCGCCCGGCGCGGCACTTCGCGCTCGCGCCGGGTGAGGGGGGCCGACGGCGGCGAGAGTCCTGACGTGCGTGTTCCGTGGAGTCCCGGGTGGTTTCGGCGGGCACGACGTAGGGTGCGGGCGCGGGTTACCGGCGAGTCACCACCGACGAGTCACCAGCCGCGAGTCACCACCGAGGGGAAGAGGACGCCCATGACGAAGGACGGCGCGGCGCCGGAGGCCACGGCTGTGCTGACCGGCCTGCTCGACGACCTGCGGGCCGAGAGCGAGGCCCTCGACGACCTGGTGGCCGCCCTGACGCCCGGCGAGTGGGCGGCGGACACCCCCGCCCAGGGGTGGACGATCGCGCACCAGATCGCCCACCTGGCCTGGACCGACGACTGGACCGCACTCTCCGCGCGCGACCCGGAGGCCTTCGTCACCGAGTCCGGCCGGGTCTTCGGGGAGCTGCTGGCCGCCGGCGCGGACCCGGTGGACGAGGGCGCGGCGCGCGGCGCGACGGAGGAGCCCCCGGCGCTGCTGACGCGCTGGCGGGCCGGCCGGGAACGGCTGTGGGCGGCGCTGGCCGCGACACCGGCCGACCTCCGGCTGCCGTGGTTCGGGCCGCCGATGAAGGCCCCCTCGATGGCGACCGCCCGGCTGATGGAGACCTGGGCGCACGGGCAGGACGTCGCGGACACCCTGGGCGCGGTGCGCGAACCGACCGCGCGGCTGCGGCACGTCGCCCACCTGGGGGTGCGGACCATGGGGTTCGCCTTCACGCTGCACGGGCAGCCGGCGCCCCGGGTACCGGTCCGGGTGGAACTGACCGCGCCGGACGGCGGGTCGTGGGCCTGGGGGCCGGCGGACGCGGCGGACCGGGTGAGCGGACCGGCGCTGGACTTCTGCCTGCTGGTGACCCAGCGCCGCCACCGGGAGGACCTGGCCCTGACCGCCACCGGCCCGACGGCCACGGCCTGGCTGCCGATCGCGCAGGCCTTCGCGGGCGCACCCGGCAAGGGGCGCGCGGCAGGGTCCGATGATTAGGTGATCCATCGTCAAAAAACAGCGTCGATAGGCTAAACCACCCCTTTCGGCGATATGCGGAGTTTGCCGACGAATGATGGAATTCCCCCATGATTCGTCCTGGCGCTTTGCGCACCGTTCTGGCCGGCGCCGCCTTCGCCGCCCTCCTGGCGATCGGCGGCCCGGCCGCCCCCGCCCAGGCGGCCTTCGCCCTGCCCACCGACACACCCGGCTCGTCCCGGGCGCAGGCCCGGGCCGGGACGCCCGCCGCCCATCAGGTGGTCACCTTCTTCGAGGAGTACCGGCGGGCGGTGCTCCGCGAAAGCAACGAGGCCCCGCGCGCCGTCCGCGAGCGCCACCTCGCCCCGCACCTGAACTTCCGCCTCGACGCCTGGGCCGCCGAGCACGACGCCGACCCGGTGTTCCGCGCCCAGAACGTCCCGGCCCGGTGGTCCGGCCAGCAGGTCACGGAGGAGCACGGCTTCGCCTCGGTGCGACTGACGGAGTACTGGGGCGGCGGCGGCAGCCAGGAGGTCTGGTACACCGTGCGCCTGAGCGATCTGCGGATCGTCGAGTTGAACGACACCCCCGCCTTTTGAGCCCGCACGCCCCTTCAGCCCCGGCGCGGCGCAGGCGCCCCCACGACTGCGCCGCGCCGGCACCCCCACGCCCGCGGCCGCTGCGGCCGAGCGCGGTGGCCGAGCGCTGTGGCCGCTCACCCGCCCCACCGTGGGACGGGCCGCGGCCTCGACCGAACCGGCCCGACCCTCACCCGATGCCCCCCGGGTTCAGACCCCCAGGCGGAGCGGGGTGAGCCGGGTGGCGACCAGGTTGGTGGCGCCGCGGTCCCGTTCGATGTGGCCGTGCACCAGCAGGCCGGCCCGGTCGAGGGCGGTACGGCGCCGGGACTCCCAGACCGGGCGGCTGCAGATCACGTTGATCAGACCGGTCTCGTCCTCCAGGCTGAGGAACAGGACACCGCCCGCCGTCGGCGGCCGCTGGCGGTGCGTCACCAGGCCGCCGACCACCACCGCCGCGCCGGGTTCCACACCCGGCAGCTCGGCGGCGGTCAGCGCGCCGCCGCGCTCCAGATGGGCGCGCAGATGCTGGACGGGGTGGCTGGTGGCGGAGGCGCCGGTGGCCCAGAGGTCGGCGATGGTCTCCTCCAGCGGGGTCATCTCGGGCAGCGGCGGGGCCTCGGTACCGGGCGTGGTACCGGGGATCAGCGCCGCCGACACTCCGGCGAACGCCCCGGCGGCCCACAGCGCCTGGCGCCTGCTCAGCTCGAAGCAGCCGAACGCGCCCGCCGCGGCGAGGGCCTCCAGCACCGGGGCGGGCAGGCCCGTCCGACGCGCGAAGTCCTCCAGGTCCGCGTACGGCCGCCCGGCCGCGATCACCTCGGCCTGCGGGGTGCCGAGCCCGCGGACGGTGTCCAGCCCGAGCCGGATGGCCGGCTGCGGTTTGCCGGCGGTGAGCGGCGGGGTCGGGGTCGGCCCCCGGTACGGCTCCAGGGTCGGCCGGGGCCCGCTGGCGTTGACGTCCACCCCGCGCACCCGCACCCCGTGCCGCCGGGCGTCCGAGATCAGGCTGAGCGGCGCGTAGAAGCCCATCGGCTGGTTGGCCAGCAGCGCGCAGGTGAAGGCGGCCGGGTAGTGGTACTTGAGCCAGGCGCTCGCGTACACCAGGTAGGCGAAACTGATCGCATGGCTCTCCGGGAAGCCGTAGTTGGAGAAGGCCTCGATCTTGACGTAGACGTCCTCGGCCGTCTCCGGCGGGATGCCGCGCTCGGCCATCCCGCTCAACAACCGCTCGCGCAGCCGGGCGACGCGCTCGTGCGAACGCTTGGAGCCCATCGCCTGGCGCAGCAGGTCCGCCTCGGCGGGGGTGAACCCGGCGCAGTCGATGGCCAGTTGCATCATCTGCTCCTGGAACAGCGGCACCCCGAGGGTCTTGCCGAGCGCGTTCTCCATCAACGGGTGCGGACAGCCGGCCGGTTCGACCCCCGCCCGGCGCCGCAGGTACGGATGGACCGATCCGCCCTGGATCGGGCCCGGGCGGATCAGTGCCACCTCGACCACCAGGTCGTAGAAGTGGTCCGGCTTGAGCCGCGGCAGGGTCGCCATCTGGGCGCGCGACTCGACCTGGAAGACACCGACCGTGTCGGCCCGTCGCAGCATCGCGTACACGCCCGCGTCGTCGTCCGGGATGGTCGCCAGGTCGTAGCGCGCACCGTGGTGCGCGGCGATCAGGTCGCAGGTGTCGTGCAGGGCGGAGAGCATGCCGAGCCCGAGCAGGTCGATCTTGACCAGCCCGGCACCGGCGGTGGAGTCCTTGTCCCACTGCAGCACCGACCGCCCCGGCATCCGGGCCCATTCGGTCGGGCAGAGCTCGGCGATCGGCTCCCTGGTGAGCACCATGCCGCCCGAGTGGATGCCCAGGTGGCGCGGCAAGCCGTGCAGTTGCCCGGCCAGGGCGAGCACGTCGGCGGGGATGACGGCGTCCGCGCCGGGCGGGGAGCGGAAGTCGCTCTGCCGGCTGAACGCGTCCACCTGCCCCTGCGGGTAGCCGAGGACCCGGGCGGCGTCGCGCAGCGCCAGCCGGGGCCGGTAGGTGATCACGTTGGCGACCTGGGCGGCGTGCTCGCGCCCGTAGCGGCGGTAGACGTACTGGATGACCTCCTCGCGGCGGCGGTTCTCGATGTCCAGGTCGATGTCGGGCGGCCCGTCCCGGGCGGTGGAGAGAAAGCGTTCGAACAGCAGCCGGTAGTGGATCGGGTCGACGGCGGTGATGCCGAGCGCGTAGCAGACCGCCGAGTTGGCCGCCGAGCCCCGGCCCTGGCACCAGATGGACTCGCGGCGGCAGAAGTCGACGATGTCGTGGACGATCAGGAAGTACCCGGCCAGGTCCAGGTCCTCGATGACGTCCAGTTCCTTGGCGAGCTGCCGGCGGGCGGGTGCGTTTCCGGGCCCGAAGCGGGCCGGGCCGCCGTCGGCGACCAGCGCGCGCAGATGGCTGATCTCGGTGTGGCCGGGCGGGACGGGGAAGCCGGGCAGCTCCGGGTCGAGCCGGGTGAAGTCGAACGCGCAGGCCCGGGCCAGGTCGACGGTGGCCTGCCGCACCCCCGGGAAGCGGGCCAGCCGGGCCGCCATCTCGCGGCCCGAGCGCAGGTGCGCGGTGCCGGCCGCCTGGGTCCAGCCCGCCGCGTCCTGGAGCGTCCGGCGCTCGTGCAGGGCGGCCAGGCTCTGCGCCAGCCGGCCCTGGGCCGGGCCCGCGTGGTGGGCGTTGGTGGAGGCGACGACGGGGAGGCCGAGCCTGGCCGCCAGGGCCGCCAGGGCGTCGTTGCGCAGGTCGTCGCCGGGCAGCCACTGGTCGATCAGCTCGACGTGGACGTTCTCGCGGCCGAACGCCTCGGTGAGCGTGCGCAGCCGGCGCTCGGCCTCGCGGGTACCTCCCCCGGTGTCGGGGAAGGCACCCGCGGTGGCCCCGGCGGCGGCCCCGGCGGCGAGTGCGGCGGGTACCCGGCCGAGGCGGCAGCCGGTGAGCACCGCCCAGTGGCCGTCGTGCGCGCCGGCGAGCGCGGCGAAGTCGTACGCCGGCCGGCCCTTGGCCCCGCCCGCCAGCTGGGCGGCCCCGATCGCCGCGGAGAGACGCCGGTAGCCGGCCGGGTCGCGGGCCAGCACGAGCAGGTGCTCCACCTCCTGGTCGCGGCGCAGCGTCAACTCGGCGCCGAACACCGTGCCGATGCCCGCCTCGCGGGCCGCCTCGGAGAAGCGGACCGCGCCGTAGAGGCCGTCGTGGTCGGTGAGCGCGAGCGCCTCGATGCCCAGCCGGGCGGCCTCCGCGACCAGTTCCTCGGGGTCGCTGGCACCGTCGAGGAAGCTGAAGGCCGAGTGGACGTGCAGCTCCGCCCAGGCCGGGTCCCCGGTCGGCTCGGCCGGCCCGGGGCCCCGACCCCCGGCACGGCGGAGCGGCACCACCTCACCGACGGCCGGGCCCGGCCGACCGCCGGCCAGGCGCCGGTGCAGTTCGCTCCAGGGGAGCGCGGGGTGGCTGGTGAATCCCATCGGGGGTTGTCGCCTTCGATCTCGCTCGTGTGCTGCCTCCCCCCGCCCTGCTCCTGCTGTGCTCGGCTCTCCGTCCTTCGTCCTCCGTCCTCTGCTGCTGCGCGCCCCTGCCCGCCCGCCTGCGCCTGCCCGCGCCCGCGCCGCGCCCGCCGTCAGTCGTAGCCAGCCTCCACGAACCACTCGCCGTTCTCGACCGTGAGCAGCAGCGCGCGACCGTCCGCCACCGTGACCTGGAAGCGTGCCCGGCGGCGGGCCCGCGCCTGGTCCCACCAGTACTCGACCGCCGGCCAGGGCCCGGTCCAGCCGTCCACCACCAGGTCCCGCCCGCGCACCGCGATCCGGACCGGCCGGGCCGACACCCCCGCCCGGCCGTCCACCACCACCGGCCGGCCGGCCGCGTCCAGCACCGCGACCGGCACCGGGGCGCGGTGCACCACGGCCGGCCAGACGTCCCGCAGCCGCCCCGGCCAGGGCGCGTCGGCCGGGGCCGCCGGGTCGTACGGCTCGCCCCACGGCACCCGGACCGCCTGCTCGCCCGGGCCCCGCCCGCCGGCCGGCTCGATCCGGCGCAGCCCGGCATGCCCGAGCACCGCCTGGACCCGGGCCACCGCGCGCTCCACCCGGTCGTCCGCGACCGCCTGCCCCCAGAGCGCCAACTGCCGCCCCTGGTCGGGCGAGAGGTCGTCGGGTACCAGCCGCAGGGCGGTGAAGCCCGCGTCGTGCGACGGCCCGCCGTCCGGCACGGCGAACGTACCCGCGCCCTGCCAGGCCTGGAGCTGCCAGCGGACGCGTTCGGCGAGCGCCGTCGCCGACAGCCAGCCCTCGTGCCGCCAGAGCCGCGAGACGGTCCGCCCGTCCGCGCAGACCACCTCGACGGCGACCCGCTGACAGGTCAGACCCGCCCCGGCGAGCTGCCGGTGCAGCTGCTCGGCCAGGGTGCGGGCGACGAACACCAACGGTTCGGCGAGCGGCTCCGGCGGGTCGAAGCACTGCTCGACGGAGAGGTCCGGGCCCTCCGTACGCGGCACCAGCGGGCGCGGCTGCAGCCCCCGGGCCAGCCGGTGGGCGGCCGTGCCCGTCGGGCCGAAGCGGTCCGCGACCGCCTCGGCGGGCAGCGCGGCGAACGCCCCGACGGTGGGCAGGCCGAGCCGGTCCAGCAGCTCCGCCAGTCCCTCGTCACCGAGCGCGGCCACCGGGTAGGGCGCGAGGAACTCCGCCGTTCGACCGGCCGGCACCAGCACCCCCGCCCGGGCCGCCAGTACGGCGGCGAACAGGCCGTCGGCGACTCCGACGTGGGCCCGGGGAGCCGCGTCCGCCCCCGCGGGCCGCCCGGCCCCGGCCGACGGCTGCGCCGCGTCCGGCTCCACCGCGGGCGGCTCGGGCGGCCGGGCGAACCCGCCCGGAGCGCCGTCCCGCGCTGCGGGCGCGGCGGCGAACAGCCCGTCCACCGCACCCGCCCGCCGCCGCGCCGCCGCACGGTCGGCCGCCGCCGGGTGCGTCCACGCGGCACGGGCGTCGGGGCCGGGGCCGGGGTGGGCCCCCGGCGGGTGCGGGCGTCCGGCGGGCTCGGGGTCGGCGGGGTGGGTCTGCTGTTCCGGGCCCTCCCCGTCCCGGTCCGCCGCACCGGCCAGGGCGGCCGCCACCGCCCGCTGCACCTTCGCCGTCAGCGCCTCCTCGCCGCCGAAGTACCGGCTCGGCCCCTTCGTCGGAATCGCGCACAGGCCCGGGCGCAGCACCTCCACCCGGGGCGTGAACGCCTCGACCGCCGCAACCACCGGTTCGAACCGCCGGGTCTCCGCCTCCGGATCGCGCTCCCGCAGTTCCAGCGCAGGGCAGAGCCGCTGGGCCAGCTTGAGCCGCTGCCCCTGCCGCACGCCGGCCGCCCGGGCCGCCTCCGAACAGGCCAGGATCCGCCCACCGGCGACCACCGCCACCGGGGCGTCGCTCCCGCCGTCCGCACGCCCTTCGACGGCCACGACCGGCCAGTCCGGGCACCAGACCACCAGCACCCGGGGCGTCCCGGGAGCTCCGGATGCCCCGGTCACTCCGCTGCCGGCCATCTCACACCACCGCCATACGGTCGAGGCCCGCTCCGGCCTCCGACGGCACGTCCTCCCCCACCCCGGCCGGCTCGGCCACCGCCCGCACCTCGCCGTGTGCGTCCGGCAGCCAGAGCCGGGCGGTGCGCCCGCGCACCGCCGAGCCACGCCCCTCGGCCACCACCTCCACCTGCCGCCCGGTGAGCTGACCGTGCCCGTCCCCCAGCCCGGACCACCGGCCGGAGCGCACCTCCAGCCGCAGCCCCGCCCCCGGCCACGGCCCGGCCACCAGCAGCACGCACCCGCTGCGCCGCAGCACGGCCGCCAGCCGGGCGGCCGGCTTCGGCGCCACCGGCCCGTCCGGGCGCAGCATGATCAGCTCGACCGCCCCGGCCAGCACCGACACCACCTCGGCCCAGTGCGGCCCGGGGTCGTCCGCCACCAGCAGCCGCCGCAGGTCCAGCCCGTATCCGGCGGCCGCGGCCAGGCCGAGATCGGGCAGGCCGACCGCCGCCGCCCAGCCGCCGTCCGACTCCCGCGGCCCGGCCGCCAACGCGAGCAGCAGCCCGGTGTCCCCGGCCCCGACCGACACCGTCGTCCCCCGCCGCAGCCCGCCCTCCGGCAGCACCGCCCCCAGCGCGGGCAGCACCGGCAGCAGCCCACGCCGGCCGTCGACCGTCCCCGGGCCGGCACCGGCCCCGAGCGCAGCCGCCGACACCACCGGTCGGAGCGGCTGCCGCTCGACGGTGGATTCGAAAACAGGTTCGAAAACGGGCACACCCCCAGGATCGAACATTCGTTCGCAAAGATTCAAGTCTGCTCAACCCACCTCCACGGTCACTCTCCGTTGCCCCCGGCCGTCGGGCCCGGGGTGCCACGTGGGTCGGGCCGCGTACGCTCGGCCCCGTGCCACGCCATCCGAAGAAACCCCGCCTGCTGGTCGCCGACGGGCGCGGGTACCTGTGGACGCTCCGCCACCGCCACCGCGTGCGGAACGACGGCCGGTCCACGGAGTGCCGCGAGACCCTCACGCTGTACCCGCAGCCCGCCGGCAGCGGCGCTCCGCTGCGCATCGTGTTCACCGCGGGCCCGGACCGGTTCGTCCCGGGCGGGTTCCCCCTGGGCTCCGGCGACGTGGGGCGCGTCCGGGGCGGCGCCCTGAACCTGCACGAACCGGGCGCCGTCCGAGCCCTGCTCGACGTGGCACCGGCCCACGGGTGGCAGCCGGGGGCACCGCGGGCGGTGGAGGTCGACGGCTGGGCCCTGCTGGAGGAGGCGGCCGCCGCCCGAGCCGGGGGTGCCGATCCTGCGGGCCCACCGGGGTGAGCCCCGGGTCGGCGCGAGGTCCGACCACGCCGGCACGAACGGTACGGAACCTCATGTCACACATCGCCGGGCTGTCTCGTCCATGATGTGCAACTGCCAGACAACGGCCTTGGAGCAGATCATGGAAGCACGCCTGAACCCCTTCACCAACCCCGTGCTGGGCAAGGTCTTCAAGCACATCATCGCCGCGAACAAGGTCCTTGAGGGCTCGACCCTGCCGGCCGCGACGCAGGAGCTGGTGAAGCTCCGCGCCAGCCAGATCAACGGCTGCGGCTTCTGCACCGACATGCACTTCAAGGACGCCATTCACGCCGGGGAGTCCGCCGAACGCCTCAACCTGGTCGCCGCCTGGCGGGAGGCCACGGTGTTCACCGAGGCCGAGCGCGCGGCGCTGGAACTCGCGGAGGAGGCCACCCGCATCGCCGACGCGGCCGGCGGCGTCCCGAACAGGGTCTGGGCGAACGCCGCCCAGCACTACGACGAGGACCAGCTCGGCGCCCTGGTGGGGGTCATCACCATCATCAACGCCTTCAACCGCGGGAACGTCATGCTCCAGATGCCCGCCGGCGACTACCGGCCCGGCCAGTTCGCGTAGTCGGGAGTTCCTCCCGGCACAGTCGGGGCCGGGTCCACCCCGGCCCCGGCCGCACCTCCGCCCGCCAGGCCTGACGCCGCGAGGTACGCCAGGAGGCGCCACCGCACCGTGGCGCAGGTCACTCTGACGGGGTGTCACAATCCGCCGGTGCGGGACGTCTCCCTGGCGCACGAGAAGCCGAACCGGCTCGACCGAGGAGGAGATCCGCCATGGAGACCATGACCGTCGAACGCGTCATCGACGCCCCCATCGACGACGTGTTCCGCTGGCTCACCACGACCACCAACTACACGGCCTCGCCGCTGGTGCTGCGCTGCCACCTCGCACGGCAAGGCAGCGGGGCACCCTACGGCGTCGGCGCGGTCCGCAACCACCTGTGGCTCATCGCTGGTTCAGCGAGCGCATCACCCGCTACGACCCCCCGTACGCCACCGAGTACGTCGTCGACCGGAGCCTGCCGCCGTCCCGCCACGAGCTCGGCCGGATGACCTTCACCGAGGTCGACGGCGGCACCCACGTCCGCTGGACCACCCGCGCCGAGGTCGGGATCCCGCTGCTCGGTGGCCTCCTCACCCGCCTGTTCGCCCGGCCGGTCATCACCCGCACGTTCCGGAACATCCTCGACGCCGCCGCCACCGCGCTGTCCGCCCCTCCCGGCGGAACCGCACCGGCCCGCTGAGCGCCCGCTGCCGGCCCCGCCGGAAGGGGGGCCGGTGGCGTGGGAATTGCGCCAAAACCGGTGGGCCGGGACCGCCTGGGCGACAGACTGATCCATATGATCGGATCAGAATCCAAGGCAGACCTTCAGATGTACCTGCAGGACGCACGCGACGCCCTGCTCTGGAAGCTCGACGGGCTGTCGGAGTACGACCTGCGCCGCCCGATGACGCCGACCGGCACCAATCTGCTGGGACTGGTCAAGCACGCGACCGGCGCCGAGGCGGTCTACTTCGGCGCCACCTTCGGCCGGCCGTTCGCCGGGACGCCCCTCTGGATCACGGGCGACGCCGAGCCGAACGCGGACCTGTGGGCGACCCCCGACGAGACGCGGGAGCAGATCGTCGGGCGGTACCGCGAGGCCTGGGCTCACGCGGACACGACGATCGAGTCGCTGCCGCTCGACGCGGTCGGCCGGGTGCCGTGGGGGAACCGGAGCGAACAGACGCTCCACCGCGTCCTCGTCCACATGGTCGCGGAGACCCAGCGGCACGCCGGTCACGCGGACATCGTCCGGGAACTCCTCGACGGAACCACGGGGCTGCGGCCCGGGGACGACAACATGGCGCCCGGCGACCGCACATGGTGGGAGGAGCACCGGAACCGGGTGGAACGCGCGGCCCGGGAGGCCGAGCAGCGTGCCTGACCACCTGCGCCCCTCGTGATCACGGGGGGCGCGGGCACGGGGCTCCCGCTCACCAGCAGGTCGCGCGTGTCCGGAGCCACACGGCCACGCCGCGCCCCGTGCGGCGTCTCAGGCCCCGAGGGAGCGCGCGACGCGGAACCCCACGTCGTCGACCCGGAAGCTCGGGTGGCTGCGGCGCCGCGCGGAGGCCCGGCAACTCCAGTGCTCGTCGAACCAGCCACCCCCGCGCAGCACCCGGTAGGTGGCGTAGACCTCGGCGTCGTAGACGTCCCAGCACCAGTCCCACACGTTGCCGAGCATG
Organism: Kitasatospora sp. NPDC050463; assembly: GCF_040655255.1. Lineage (NCBI taxonomy): Bacteria > Bacillati > Actinomycetota > Actinomycetes > Kitasatosporales > Streptomycetaceae > Kitasatospora > Kitasatospora sp. NPDC050463. The sequence continues at coordinate 83,993 of NZ_JBFAJO010000011.1, read as the reverse complement.
TCGTGGAAGCCCCATGGGTTGGGCCGCCGACCGCCCACCTCGTGGATCCGCTCCCGCGAGGTGCCGCGGTACCAGGCGACCTCGTCGAGCGGCCCGTAGTGCGGCCCGGTCGTACCGGCCCGGCAGGCGTACTCCCATTCGGCCTCGGTCGGCAGCCGGTAGCCGTCGGCCGTCGCGTCCCAGGTGACGCCCTCACCGTCGGCGTCCCGACGGTAGGCCGGCGCGAGCCCGTCGCGCCGGGAGAGGGCGTTGCAGAACCGGACGGCGTCCCACCAGGAGACGCTCTCGACGGGCAGCCGGTCCCCGCGGGCCGTGCCCGGCCGCTCGCCGGTGACCTGCGCGTACAGCGCCCGGGTGACCGGGAACGCCCCGAGCCGGTAGGGCGCGAGCTCGACCGCCCAGCTGCGCTGCGTCCGCCGGTCCGACAGCGTCACCCGCCCCGGCGGGACGGCGATCATCGTGAGTTCCGCGCTCGGGTCCATGATCAGCCGATCCTACCGGGACACCGCGGGCGGGGCGCTGGTGAGCATCCGTCAGCCACCGCTCGGGGTGCGGACCCCGGGCCCGGCGGTCGGCCGATCGCCGTCGGCCGAGCCCTCCGGTCGGGGAGCGGAGTTCGCCAGGCGGGCGGCGCGCAGGCTGAGGTGGTGGCGCTCCGGCAGGCTGGCAGTGCGGCGGGCCGCGGCCCGGTAGTCGGCGACGGCGGCCTCGCGCTCCCCCGCCAGCTCGTGCAGGTGGGCGCGGACCGCGTACAGCCGGTGGTGGTCGGCGAGGGTCGCCGGGGCGTCGGCGAGGAGGGCGAGGCCGGCGGCCGGGCCGTCGACCATCGCGGTCGCGACCGCCCGGTTGAGCGTGACCAGCGGACTGTCGGAGATGCGAGCCAGCACGCCGTACAGGGCGAGGATCTGCGGCCAGTCCGTCTCGGCGGCGGTCGGGGCCTCGTCGTGGACGGCCGCGATCGCCGCCTGCACCTGGTACGGCCCGACCGGCCCGCGCGGCAGGGCGGCCGTGATCAGCGCGATGCCCTCGGCGATCGCGGCGGCGTCCCAGCGGGTGCGGTCCTGCTCGGCGAGCGGGACGAGGTCACCGCCCGGGCCGGTGCGGGCCGGTCCGCGGGCGTCGTTGAGCAGCATCAGCGCGAGCAGTCCGGCCACCTCGCCGTCGTCCGGGAGCAGTGCGTGGACGGCCCGGGTGAGCCGGATCGCCTCCCGGGACAGCTCGACGCGTTGCAGGTCGGGCCCGGCGCTGCTGGTGTAGCCCTCGTTGAACACCAGGTAGAGCACGTGCAGTACCGCGTCCAGCCGGGCGGGCCACTCGGCGGCGTCCGGCATCCGGAACGGCACGCCGGAGGCCTTGATCCGCTGCTTGGCGCGGCTGATCCGCTGACCCATGGTGGTCTCCGGGACCAGGAACGCTCGGGCGATCTCCCCGGTGGTCAGACCGCCGACCGAGCGGAGGGTGAGCGCGATCGCCGAGGCGGGCGAGAGGGCCGGGTGGCAGCAGAGGAAGAGCAGGGTGAGGGTGTCGTCGCGGGCGGCCGGGTCGTCCTCGTCGGCGGCCGCCGCGGTGGACCGGTCGGCCGGCACCTGCAAGGCCACCAGGCCTTCGCGCCGGCGGCGGGCCTGCTCGCTGCGGACCTGCTCCGTCATCCGCCGCACCGCGACCTGGATCAGCCATCCACGCGGGTTGCGCGGCAGACCCTCCTCGGGCCACTGGGTGGCGGCGTCCAGCAGGGCCTCCTGCACGGCGTCCTCGGCGGTGGCGAAGTCTCCGTAGCGGCGGGTGAGCACGCCGACGACCTGCGGCGCGAGTGCGCGCAGCAGGTCCTCGACGTCCTCGGCAGGTGCGGTCACAGCTCGGTCGGCGGTGCGGACATCACCTGGCGCACCTCGATCGGCATGTTCAGCGGCCGACCGCCGGGGCCGGGCGCGGCGGAGACGTCCGCAGCGATCTCGACCGCCCGCTCGGCGGTGTCGCAGTCCACGATCCACCAGCCGGCCACCCACTCCTTGGTCTCCGGGAACGGCCCCTCGGTGACCACCGGGGCGCCGCCGCTGTGCGAGCGCACGATCCGGGCGGTCTCCGGCATGGCCAGCCCCTGGGCGTCGACCAGCTCCCCGGCCCCGGCGAGCTTGTCGTTGGTCTCCTTCATGAACCGGATGTGCGCCTCGATCTCCTCGGGCTTCCACTCCTCGATCTTGGGGAAGTCGACCGTCTTCTCACTGAACTGCATGAGCAGCATGTACTTCATGGTCCTGCGCCTCTTCTCGGCTCGTCGTCCCTCGTCGAGGCCCCGGTGGGCGCCTCTCACGAGTAGGTAGAAGCACGCCGCGCGATCTCGACGTCCTCGGCGGAAGATCTGCGAAGAAAGTTAGCCGCGCGGTGGGCGCCGGGCGTGCACCCACGCCCGGCGCCCACCGCACCCGCCACGTTGACCCGTCCCTGACCGGCCCCTAAGGTCGGCCTGTGCAGCGATACGACTGGCTGAAGAAGATTCAGCGGATGGACCCGGAGACCGAGTTCACCGAGATCTACCGGATCAGCAGCTGGTACGAGTTCCCGTGGGACACCACCCAGTCGCTCGGCTTCGCGCTCTACCGCACCTACGCGGTGCCCAGCATCGGCCGGCTGCTCGCGCGGACCGGCGAGTTCACCCGCCGCACGCAGAAGCGCTACGACGACACCGTGCTGATCCTGGAGGCCGTGGTCGAGCACGGCTTCGACTCGGAGCAGGGCCGGGAGGCGATCCGGCGGATGAACCGGATGCACCGCCGGTACGACATCTCCGACGACGACTTCCGGTACGTGCTCGCCACCTTCGTCGTGGTGCCCAAGCGCTGGCTGGACGACTACGGCTGGCGCCCGTACTCGGCGCACGAGGTGCGGGCCACCACCAACTACTACCGCGAACTGGGCCGCCACATGGGCCTGCGCGACATCCCGGAGACGTACGAGGCGTTCGAGCGACTGCTGGACGACTACGAGCGCGCCCATTTCGGCTACCACCGGGGCGGCCGGGACGTCTCGGACGCCACCCTCGGTCTGATGGCCTCCTGGTACCCGGCCCCGCTGCGGCCCTCGATGCGGATGTCCTCGATCTGCCTGCTCGACGACCCGCTGCGCGAGGCCTTCGGCTACCCCAGGCCCCCGGCCGCCCTCCGGTACGCCGTCCGCTCCGGCATGCGGCTGCGCGGCAGGCTCGTCCGCCTCCTGCCGCCGCGCCGCACCCCGTTCCTGGCCCGCGACGGCTCGCAGGTCCGCAGCTACCCGGGCGGCTACCGCATCGGCGAGCTCGGCACCTTCGAGGAGGGCGGCGCCCCGACGGGCGGCTGCCCCTTCCCCCACGCCGCGGACCAGGACGGGACCCAGGAGCCCGCCCCGCGCCCGGAGGGCTGACCCCGCCGCCCCGGGCGGCCCCTCACCCGGGCAGGACGACGGTGTTCTGGCAGGCGGTCAGCAGCCAGCGGCCGTCCTCCTTGGCCATCACGTAGAGCGGGCTGCCCTCGTCGCCGATCTGTTCGCCGGCCAGGGTGAGGTAGCGCTGGCGGACCTTTACCGCGGCGACGTCGGGGCGGATGAAGAGGATGTGCACCACCTCGTAGTCGGCGGTGGTGCCGGAGTCCTTGAAGGCGCCCGGGAGCACCTTGCGGGTGAACTCGGCGATCTCGTCGCGACCGGTCAGGCGCTTGCCGTGGCCGGTGGTCCAGATCGCGTCCGCACGGAAGAGCCCGATGAACTCCTCGGGGAGTTCGTTCACTTGGGAGTGCTGGACGGTGGCGACGACCTGCTTGACGGCTTCGATGTCGGCGGCGGCGTCCGTGTTGTCGGTGTTCATGGTCATCATGATGGACCCTCAAGCCGACTTCAGGTCAAGTGCCGGGACCTGTGCGGAGGAAGGCTCGGCGGCGGGCCCGGCGGGCGGGTCGGGGAGAAGGCGGCGGGTGCGGATCGGCGAGAGGTAGACCGGGAGGAAGGCGGTCGCGAGGAGGGCACCGCCGAGCCAGAGGGTGGGGTGGAGCCCGGCCAGCTCGCCGAGCAGTCCGGCCAGGGCCGCGCCGACGGCCAGCGCCCCGGTGAGCAGGAAGCGGAAGGTGGCGTTCATCCGGCCGAGCAGCGCGTCCGGGGTCATCCGCTGGCGCAGGCTGACGCCGAGCACGTTGTCCATGCCCGTCTTGAAGAGCAGCAGCAGCCAGCCGAAGCCCGCCACGTACAGCCGGGCACCGTCGCCGATCAGCGGCACCAGCAGGCCGGCGGGCGCCATGCAGAGGCCGACCAGGCCGAGCGTACGGCCGTAGCCGACGCGGGCGGCGAACGGACGGGCGCAGCGGGAGCCGCAGAGGACTCCCAGGCCGCCGACCGCCCAGAAGAGGCCCAACGCACCGGCGGGAAGGTGGAGTTCCCGGACGAAGAGGACCGGGAGCAGGGTGTTGACGATCTGGAACCCGAGATTGGTGAGGGCCGCGGTGAGCGCGAGGGCGCGGAGCTCGACGTTGCCGAGGACGTGCCGCAGGCCCTCCCCGATCTGCGCGCCGAGGCCGGGAGCGCCGGCGGAGCCGACCTGAGGCGCGGCCGGCGACGGCGCGGGAGTGTCGCGCAGGGCGATCAGGCGCAGCGCGGAGCCGAGATGGCTGACGGCCGTCGCGGCCACGGCGGCGGGCGCGGTGAGCAGTTGGACCAGGGCGCCGCCCGCACCGCGCCCGGCGATGTTGCCGACGGCCATCAGGCCGACCACGGCGGCGTTCGCCCGCACCAGGTGCTCCCGGCCGACGAGTTGGGGCAGCACGCTCTGCGAGGCGACGTCGTAGAAGACGGTGGCGCAGCCGCTCAGCAGCGCGACGGCGTAGAGCTGCCAGAGGGTGAGCCCGCCCAGCCACCAGGCGAGCGGGACGGAGGCGTACAGGGCGGCCTTCACGAGGTCCGCGACGACGAGGACGCGCCGGTGGCGCATCCGGTCCACCCAGGCACCGGCGGGCAGGCCGATGACCAGGAACGCCAGGGTCCCGAGGGTGGCGAGCGCCCCGACCTGCCCGGCGCTCGCGTCGAGGGCGGCGACGGCGATCAGGGGCAGCGCGACGTAGCCGATGTTGGTGCCGAGCTGGGTGAGCGCGGTGGCGGTGAACAGGGTGCGGAAGTCACTTATCCGCCAGGGTGATTCGGAGCTCATGGTCCGTTTCGTTCAATCGGTGGGGGGCGAAGGGCGCGGAGGCCGCCGCCGGGGCCGGGCGGGCCGTGACCGGCCGGTCCCGGGGGCGGTGCGGGCGGGTCAGGAAGACCCCGGCCAGCACGATGATCATGCCCGTGACGGTCCGGGGGCTCAACGGCTCGTCGAGGACGAGCGCGCCGAGCCCGGTGGAGACGACCGGCAGCAGATAGCCGACGGTGGCGGCGGCGGTGGCGCCCTCGGTGGCGATGAGCCGGTAGTTGAGGTGGAAGGTGAGCCCGGTGGAGAACACCCCCAGGACGGTGACCGCCGCCAGCGCCGGGAGGTTGAACCCGTCCGTGGTGCCGGCGGCGGCCGGCAGCGCGAGCGTGCCCAGTCCGGCCGCGACGGTGAGCTGGGCGGCCGAGAGCGCGAGCGGGGCGGTACCGGTGCCGGTGAGCACGCGGCCCATGTAGGTGAACGCCACCGCGTAGCTGGCGGCCGCGCCCAGCAGGGCGAGTACGCCCCAGCCGAAGGCACCGCCCTGCTGTGACGCCCCCGCGCCCTGCCACGGCGAGAAGATCAGCAGCACTCCGGCGAAGCCGAGCAGCAGCCCGCCGAGGCGCCTCGGGTGCCACCCGCGCTCCGTCCCGACCGCGAGGCCGATCACCAGCGACCAGAGCGGGGTCGTCGCGTTGAGCACCCCGGCCGGCCCCGAGCCGACGGTCCGCACGCCCAGGGCGGCCAGGAAGAAGGGCAGCGCGTTGCAGAAGAAGGCGGCCACGGCGAGCCGGAGCCAGATCGCGGCGCCGCGCGGCAGCCGCTGCCGGGCGGCTCGGGCGAGCAGCAGCAGCACGGCGGCCCCGAGGGCGGAGCGCGCCACGGTGATCTGCAGCGGGGTCAGTCCGTGCTGCAGCGCGAGCTTGGTCCACAGGAAGCCCGAGCCCCAGAGCAGGGCGAGAACGGCCATCCGCACCACGGGACACCTGCCTTTCGGTCGTCGGCCCCCTCCTCGGAGTGCCGTGACGAACGCTGCCCTGCCGGGTCACGACAGGACAAGTGAAATGTTCTGCAGGATGTTTAAGCCGCACTACACCTTTAGGCTGGGCCGCATGCTCGATGTACGACGTCTCCAGGTGCTCCGCGCGGTGGTCACCGGCGGCTCGGTGAGCGCGGCCGCCACCACGCTCGGCTACACCCCGTCCGCCGTCAGCCAGCAGGTGGCGGCGCTGGAGAAGCAGACCGGCACGGCGCTGCTCGAACGCGCCGGGCGCGGGGTGCGGCCGACCGCCGCCGGGCGGCTGCTCGCCGAACACGCCGCCGTCATCGAACGGCAGCTGGCCGAGGCCGGGACGGCGCTCGCCGACCTGCTGGCCGGGCGCAGCGGCTCCCTGGCCGTCCGCTACTTCGCCACGGCGGGTGCCGCCCTGGTGGCACCCGCGGTGGCGGCTTTCCGCGACGGGCACCCGGGGGTGCGGCTCGACCTCGCGATGACCGACCCCGAGGACCCGCTGCAGGACGTGCTCCGGGGCCGGGCCGACCTCGCGGTGGTGGTCCGGCCCGGCGGGCACGAACACCCCGGACTGCGCCTCGTCCACCTGTTCGACGACCCGTACCGCGCCGTGCTGCCGAAGAGCCACCCGCTGGCCGCGAAGCGCGTCCTCGACCTGGCCGATCTGGCCGCCGAACCGTGGGTCGGCAGCGAGCGGGCCGGCCCCTGCCTCGACACCGTCCTGGACGCCTGCGCCGAGGCCGGGTTCCGCCCCCGCGTCGCGGTGGACAGCGACGACTACCCGACCGCGCAGGGCTTCGTCGCGGCCGGGCTCGGGGTGGCACTGGTCCCGCTGCTGGGCCTGGCCCGGCGCCACCCCGGCGTGACCGTGCGGAAGGTCCGCACGCCGGAGCCGGTCCGCGCGATCCACGCCGCCGTCCGGGAGAGCGCCTGGGGCCAGCCCGCCCTCGCCCACCTCGTCACCGCCCTGCGGGAGACGGCGCGCGCGGCGCAGCCGAACTCCCGGGCGACCCCGGCCTGAGCACGGCACGGGCCCGACGCGGCGCCGGCCTGAACGCGGCGCCGACCCGCGGCCGGGCGGTGTTCCGGGCGCCGCGCGGCGCGGCCCAGCGGCAGGGCGGGCGGCGGCTCGACGCCCCCATCGCCGCGGCGCCCGCAACTCGCCGACGGCGCACGGGTGTTCATCACGGCAGCGCCGGCCGAAGACCGCACGACGTACGTGCAGCGGCCCGAAGCTGCCGTGACGCGAGGACTCGGCGCTCGATGCGGCTGGACGGGTGCAGTTCGGCCCCTGACCCCGGCGGCCTCCGGCCGAAGCGGCGCGACGCCGGGTTACATGGGCCTGCGCCTCGGCGCGGGGCGTGCCGGCGTCCTTCACGGACCCGGACCCGACGGATGAAAGAGCACAATGGCAGAGCGAGACCCTCGTAACCGCACTGGCCGCAGCCCTCTAGTTCGCGGGCTCGCCACCGCCGTGCTCGCAGTCGCCGTGCTGGCGGCCTCGGCGGGACCCGGATACGGGACCGGCGCGGCCGGTCTGGCGCCCGGCACACAGTTCACGCCGTTGACGGCGGCGGTGTTGACCGAACCGACGCCGTTCGACGCCACGGACGGCAAGACGCACCTCTCGTACGAACTGCTCACCACGAGCGCACTGTCCAGCAGCACGCGGGTGCAGCTCGACCGGGTCGACGTCCGGGACGCCCGCACCCATGGGGTCATCGGCTCGCTGAGCGGGCAGGCCCTGGGCGAGGCCGCCAATCCGGTGGGCGACCCCCTGCCGGGTGCGGACGGCTACACCCCGCCGCCCCCGCCGCCGACGCCGACCGTCATCCAGGGCTCCCAGCAGTGGGTCATCTGGATCGACCTGACCCTCGACAGCGGTCAGCCGGCGCCCGAGGTGCTCGAACACCATCTCTCGGGTGCCATCCTGACCGCCTCCGGCTCCTCCGCGTTCGAGGAGACGGTGCAGGCCACCCCGACCGGCCGCACCGCGCCGTTGAACCTGAGCCCGCCGGTCCTCCCGGGTGCCTGGTACGCCAGCGAGTCGTGCTGCGGCAACACCCACCACCGGCGCGGCTTCGCCCCGATCAACGGCCGCTTCGGCGTGCCGCAGCGCTTCGCGATCGACTGGTACCGGGTCGGCGAGCAGGGGCAGGCCTGGGAAGGCGACCCCACACAGCTCACCAGCTACCTGAGCTACCGTCAGCCGGTCGTGGCCGCGGCCGGCGGCAGAGTGGTGGAGGTCCAGGACGGAGTCCCGGAGAACCCGCCGCCCGTCACGCCGCCCGTCCCGCCGATCGAGGACACCGTCGGCAACCACGTCACCCTGGAAGTCGCGCCGGGCCGCTACCTGCTCTACGGCCACCTGCAACCCGGCTCGCTCAACGTCCGGGAGGGCGACTGCGTCGACCCCGGCCAGGTCCTCGGGCTGATCGGCAACAGCGGCAACTCCACCACGCCGCACCTGCACTTCCAGGTGATGACCACGGCCGAGTTCTTCCCGACCGACAGCCCGCCGTTCACCTTCCGGGAGTTCCGCGTCCTCGGGCAGGTCGAACCCCGGATCTGGGACGACAACCTGGGCCTGCAGCCGACCGGCTTCCTGCCGATCACGCCATCACCGTACGAGGGAACTCACCACGCCCGGTATCCGCTCGACCGCGAGGTGCTGGAATTCTGACCGGACTCCGGAGGCCGAGGGGCCCTTCACGGGCGGCCTGACGGCGGCCGCGGCCCGGAACGGCCCCGGCGACGTCCGGTCCTCGCCTCCTGCCCGCCCGCCCCGCGCGGGCGGGCAGTACCGGTTCCTGCCCGGCGGCAAGCGGGTTCGTCAGGTGGCGGCGTCGTCGAACGCCACCGGGTCGCCGGCCCGCCTCACCCGAACCACCGGCCGTGCCGCCGTCCCGGACGGGCGGGTTCCGGGGCGGCGGCCGGCTCCCGGGGCCCGTCGCCGGGGCGGGGCGGGCCCGCCCGCGCACGGGCGGAATCCGGGCGACCGGAGGGTCATTGTCAGGGGCACGACATGAACTCGACGCACGGGGCTCCCCGCCGGTACGACCGTCATCTAGGCTGGTGACGTGCTCATACTCGTTCGCCGTCGCCATGTGGACCTGCTCCGCGTGACGACCATGTCCTGTCGACGCTCCAGCTGAACCTCGCGCCTCCCACCCTCATGCGCGGTCCTCGCCGACCGCGTTCCCCCTCCTGGCCCCGGGGCTCCCGCCGCACCAGGCGTGGCCCCGGCGCTCCCCGGTCGATCACCGGGAACGGCCGGGACGAGACCCAGCGGATGTCACCCATGACGCAGCAGCACTCCTCCACCTCCCCCTCCGGCGCCCCCGCGGACGCCCTCCCCGTGATCGACCTGTCGCTCGCGAACGGCACCCCCGACGACCGGCTCCGCCTGCACGACGAGCTGCGGACAGCGGCCACCGGCGTCGGCTTCTTCCAGCTCGTAGGCCACGGCGTCACACCGGCCGAGACGACGGCCCTGATCGACGCGATGCGGGCGTTCTTCGCCCTCCCGGAGGCCGACCGGCTCGCCGTGAGCAACCTCAACTCCCCGCACTTCCGCGGCTACACCCGCACCGGCGACGAGCTCACCGGCGGCAGCCAGGACTGGCGGGACCAGCTGGACATCGGCGCCGAGCTGCCCCCGCACGTCCCGGGGCAGGGCGAGCCGCCGTACTGGTGGCTGGAGGGCCCGAACCAGTGGCCCGGGGCACTCCCGGAGCTGCGGACCGCCGCGCTCGGCTGGATCGACCGCCTCGGCGCGGTCGCCCGGCGACTGCTGCACGAACTCCTCACCGCGATCGGGGCCCGCCCCGACTTCTACGACTACGCCTTCGCGGGCCACCCCCACCTGCGGCTGAAGCTGGTCCGCTACCCCGGCACCGCGCCCGACGGCGCCGGCCAGGGCGTCGGCGCGCACAAGGACTACGGCTTCATCACCCTGCTGCTCCAGGACACCGTCGGCGGCCTCCAGGTCGAGCGCGCGGACGGCAGCTTCCTGGAGGTCCCGCCGATGGAGGGCGCCTTCGTGGTCAACCTGGGCGAGCTGCTGGAGGTCGCCACCGACGGCTACCTGAAGGCCACCAAGCACCGCGTGGTCAGCCCGGCCGGCGCCCGCGAGCGCTTCTCCATCCCGTTCTTCTACAACCCCCGCCTCGACGCCCACATCGAGCCGCTGGACTTCCCCCTCGCGCACCACGCCCCCGGCGCCACCCAGGACCCGGGCAACCCGCTCTTCGCCGAGTTCGGCCTCAACGAGTGGAAGGGCTACACCCGCGCCCACCCCGAGGTCACCCGCCGCCACCACCCCGACCTCGCCGACGCCGGCTCCCGCTGAGGGCGACGCGCCGCGACACCGGGACGCCACCGACCGGCCCCACGCCCGCTCCTCGACACCGGCGTGGGGCCGCTCGGTGCTCCCAGGACCACCGGACCTCGCCGCGCGACCCCGGTGGACCGGGTGGGCCGGCACTGTCACACTGCTGCTGTTACAGCACTGGTGCGACAGAGGCGGAGGAGTGGCGAATGGGGGCGCGGGAGGGTGTCGAGGTCCGGCTGACGGTCGACGAGCTGGCGGCGCGGGCCGGGGTGACGGTGCGGACCGTCCGCTTCTACGGGACGAAGGGGCTGCTGCCCCCGCCGGAGCTGGGGCCGCGCCGGGTCGGGCTGTACGGCACGGACCACCTGGACCGCCTCGGGCTGATCGAGGAACTCCAGCGGCAGGGTCTCACCCTGGCGGCGATCGAGCGCTACCTGGCCTGGCTGCCGCAGGACAGCACGCCGCTGGACCTGGCGATCCACCGGGCCCTGGTGGCCTCGTGGACGCCGGAGACGGCGGAGGAGCTCAGCCGCGGGCAGCTGGAGCGACGGGCCGGGCGGGGGCTCTCGCCGGAGCAGCTGGAGCGGCTGGCGGCGATGGGGGCCCTGGAGCGGACGGCGGACCCGGAGGTGTTCCGGGTGGATCCGGGGCTGCTGCCGCTCGGCGTGCGGATCCTGGACGTGCCGATCCCGCTGGAGACCCTGCTGGCGGCGCGCGCGGTGGTGCTGGAGCACAGCCGGGCGACGGCGCAGGAGCTGCAGCGACTGTTCCGCGAGACGGTCTGGAAGCCGTACCGGGAGAGCGAGCCGGCGCCGGCGGAACTGGAGCGGATGAAGGGGCTGACCGACCACATCCAGCCGATGGTGGCACAGGCGCTGGTGACGGCGTTCCAGCGCTCGCTGCGGGAGGAGCTGGGCGAGGCGGCGCGCTCGGTGGAGGACGCCGACCCGCCCAGCTGACCGGCCGTCAGTCGGTGAAGGTCCGGCCCTCGGCGGCGATCCGCTCCAACAGGGCCGGCGGCGCGAACCGCTCGCCGTAGGCGGCGGCGAGCTCGCGGGCGCGGGCCGCGAAGCCGGCCGGGCCGCCCTCGTACCCGTTGATGTACTGGAAGACGCCGCCCGTCCAGGCCGGGAAGCCGATGCCGAGGATGGAGCCCACGTTGGCGTCGGCGACCGAGGTCAGCACACCCTCCTCCAGGCAGCGGACCGAGTCCAGCGCCTCGCTGAAGAGCATCCGCTCCTTGAGGTCCTCGAAGGGGACGGCCGCGTCCGACGAGGTGAAGTGCTCGCGCAGGCCGGGCCAGAGCCGGCCGCGCCGGCCGTCCTCGCCGTACTCGTAGAAGCCCGCGCCGCCGCTGCGGCCGGGGCGGCCGAACTCGTCGACCATCCGGTCCACCACCGCGTCCGCCGGGTGGGCGGTCCAGGTGCCGCCGGCCTCCTCGACCGCGCGCCGGTACTCGTCGCGGATCCTGCGCGGCAGGGTGAGCGTCAGCTCGTCGAGCAGCGAGAGCACCTTGGCGGGGTAGCCGGCCTGGGCGGCGGCCTGCTCGACGGAGGACGGGTCGACGCCCTCGCCGACCATCGCCACGCCCTCGTTGATGAACTGGCCGATCACCCGGGAGGTGAAGAAGCCGCGCGAGTCGTTGACCACGATCGGCGTCCGGTCGATCTGGCGGACCAGGTCGAAGGCGCGGGCGAGCGCCTCGTCGCCGGTCTGCGGACCGCGGATGATCTCCACCAGCCGCATCTTGTCGACCGGCGAGAAGAAGTGCAGGCCGATGAAGTCGGCGGCGCGCCCGACGCCCCCGGCGAGCAGGCCGATCGGCAGCGTGGAGGTGTTGGAGCAGAGCAGCGCGTCCGGCGCCACCACGCCCTCGATCTCCTGGAACACCTTCTGCTTGAGCTCGGGGTTCTCGAAGACGGCCTCGATCACCGCGTCGCAGCCGGCCAGGTCGGCGGCCTCGGCGGTGGGGGTGATCCGGGCGAGCAGCTCCTCGCGCTGCGCCGCGGTGCTGCGGCCGCGGGCCACCGCCTTGTCCAGCAGGGCGGCGGAGTAGGCCTTCCCCCGCTCGGCGGCCTCGATGGTGACGTCCTTCAGCAGCACCTCGATACCGGCCTTCGCACAGGTGTGGGCGATGCCCGCGCCCATCATGCCGGCGCCGAGCACGGCGACCCTGCGCACCGTCCGCCTCTCGACGCCCTGCGGCCGGCCGGCACCGGAGTTGACCGCCTGCAGGTCGAAGAAGAGCGCCTGGATCATGTTCTTGCTGGTCTGCCCGCAGGCCAGCTCGGTGAAGTAGCGGGCCTCGATCACCATCGCGGTGTCGATGTCCACCTGGGCGCTCTCGACCGCCGCCGCCAGCACGTTGCGCGGCGCCGGGTAGGGCGCGCCGGCCAGCTGCTTGCGCAGGTTGGACGGGAAGGCCGGGAGGTTGGCGGCGAGCGCCGGGGTGGCCGGGGTACCGCCGGGGATCTTGTACCCCTTGACGTCCCAGGGCTGGACGGCGGTCGGGTTGGCCTCGATCCAGGCGCGCGCCCGGGCGGTCAACTCCTCCGGCGTGTCGACCAGTTCGTGGACCAGGCCGTGCTGGAGCGCCTGCTCCGGGCGGTACTGCCGGCCCTGGAGGAGCACCTTCAGCAGCGCGTCGGTGATGCCGAACAGCCGCACCGTACGGACGACTCCGCCGCCACCGGGGAGCAGGCCGAGGGTGACCTCGGGCAGGCCGATCCGGGCGGCGGAGACGTTCAGGGCGATCCGGTGGTGGCAGGCGAGCGCGATCTCCAGGCCGCCGCCCAGCGCGCTGCCGTTGACGGCGGCGACCACCGGCTTGCCGAGCGTCTCCAGCCGGCGCAGCGCGCGCTTGATCCGCATCGACTTCTCGAAGACCGCGGCGGCGTCCTCGGGGCGGGCGGCGGAGAGCATCCTGAGGTCACCGCCGGCGAAGAAGGTCTTCTTCGCCGAGGTGATCACGACGCCGCGCAGGTCGTCGCCGAGGGCGGCGAGGCGCTCGACGGTGGCGTCGAAGTCGGCCGTGAAGGCCTCGTTCATGGTGTTCACGGAGTGGGTGGGGTCGTCGAGGACGAGGGTGACCACGCCGTCCTGGTCCTGCTCCCAGCGGATGGTGGTGGTGTCGCTCATGGGGTTGGGGTCTCCTGTGAGGGCCGGGACAAGGGAGGTGCCGCGCGCACCGCGCCGCTGGAAGGGGCGGCGGCGGGCGACCGGAGGCTCAGACGCGCTCGACGACGGTGGCGATGCCCATCCCGCCACCGACGCAGAGGGTGACCAGGCCGTAGCGCAGGTCACGCCGCTCCAACTCGTCGACCAGGGTGCCGAGGAGCATCGCACCGGTGGCGCCGAGCGGGTGGCCGAGGGCGATCGCACCGCCGTTGACGTTCACCTGGTCCGGGCGGAAGCCGAGCTCACGGACGAAGCGCAGGGCGACGGCGGCGAAGGCCTCGTTGATCTCGACCAGGTCGATGTCGGCGGCGGTCAGCCCGGCCTTGGCGAGCGCCTTGCGGGTGGCGGGGGCCGGCCCGGTGAGCATGATCGTGGGCTCGGAGCCGGAGACGGCGGCGGAGACGATCCGGGCGCGCGGGCGCAGGCCGTACCGCTCGCCGATGTCGCGGTTGCCGATCGCCACCAGGGCGGCGCCGTCCACGATGCCGGAGGAGTTGCCGGCGTGGTGGACGTGGTCGATGGCCTCCACCCAGTGGTACTTCTGCAGGGCGACGGCGTCGAAGCCGCCGGCCTCGCCGATGCCGGCGAAGGAGGGCTTGAGGCCGGCCAGGGTCTCCACGGTGGTGCCGGGGCGGATGAACTCGTCGCGCTCCAGCACGACCAGGCCGTTGCGGTCGCGGACCGGGACGATCGAGCGGTCGAAGAGGCCGTCGGCCTGGGCCTTGGCGGCGCGGGCCTGCGACTCGGCGGCGAAGGCGTCCACGTCGGTGCGGGAGAAGCCCTCGATGGTGGCGATCAGGTCGGCGCCGATGCCCTGCGGGACGAAGTGGTTCTCGTAGTTGGTCATCGGGTCCATCGCCCAGGCGCCGCCGTCGGAGCCCATCTTCACCCGGGACATCGACTCGACGCCGCCGGCCAGGATGAGGTCCTCCCAGCCCGAACGGACCTTGGCGGCGGCCAGGTTGACCGCCTCCAGGCCGGAGGCGCAGAAGCGGTTCTCCTGGACGCCGGCCACCGAGTCGGGCAGGCCGGCCGTGATGGCGGCGATCCGGGCGATGTCGGAGCCCTGGTCGCCGAGCGGGCTGACCACGCCGAGCACGATGTCGTCGACCGCCGCCGGGTCCAGCTCCGGGAAGCGGCGGCGCAGTTCGTGGATCAGTCCGACGACCAGGTCGATCGGCTTGGTGCCGTACAGCGAGCCGTTGGCCTTGCCCCGGCCGCGCGGGGTGCGGATCGCGTCGTAGACGTACGCTTCGGTGGTCACGGTGGAGAGCCTTTCAGGGGTCTGACCGGGCGAGGGGGGCGATTCGAGGGGGCGATTCGAGGAGGGGGCCGGGCGGCGGGGGCCGGCCGCGGCGGGAGCGGCGTCAGTCCAGCAGGGAGCGCCCGACGATCTCCTTCATGATCTCGGTGGTCCCGCCGTAGATGGTCTGGATGCGGCCGTCGGTGAACGCGCGGGCGACCGGGTACTCGCTCATGTACCCGTACCCGCCGTGGAGTTGGAGGCAGCGGTCGGCGGTGCGCTTCTGCAGTTCGGTGGCCCACCACTTGGCCATCGAGGCGTCGGCCGGGGTGAGCGCGTAACGGTTGTGCTCGGTGATGCAGCGGTCCACGAAGGCCCTGGTCACCGCGGACTCGGTGGCCATCTCGGCGATCTCGAAGCGGACGTGCTGGAGCCTGGCGAGCGGCCGGCCGAAGGCCTCCCGCTGCTTGACGTAGTCGGTGGTGATCTCGACCAGGTACTCGGCCCCGGCGATCGCGGCGGCCGCGATGGTGAGCCGCTCCTGCGCGAGGTTCTGCATCAGGTGGAGGAAGCCCTGGTGCTCCCCGCCGAGCAGGTTGGCCTTCGGGACGCGGACGTCCTCGAAGAACAACTCGGCGGTGTCCTGGGCCTTCTGGCCGATCTTGTCGAGGTTGCGGCCACGCTCGAAGCCGGGCATCCCGCGCTCGACCACCAGCAGGCTCAGGCCGCGCGAGCCGCCCTCGGGCGTGGTGCGGGCGACCACGACCACCAGGTCGGCCAGGATGCCGTTGGAGATGAAGGTCTTGGCGCCGTTCAGCAGGTAGTGGTCGCCCTGGTCGACGGCGTGGGTGCGGATGCCCTGGAGGTCGGACCCGGTGCCGGGCTCGGTCATCGCGATGGCGGTGATCAGTTCGCCACTGCAGAAGCCGGGCAGCCAGCGGCGCTTCTGCTCGTCGGTGGCGAGCGAGGTGAGGTACGGGCCGATGATGTCGTTGTGCAGGCCGAGCGCCAGACCGGAGGCGCCCGCCCGGGCGAACTCCTCGGCCAGCACGGCGGCGTAGCGGAAGTCGGCGGCGCCCCCGCCGCCGTACTCCTCGGGGACGGCGAGCCCGAGCAGGCCCTGCCGGCCGGCGGCGAGCCAGGCGGACCGGTCCACGATGCCGGCCCGCTCCCAGCGGTCGTAGTGCGGCAGCACCTCCTTGGCGAGGAAGGACCGGACGGTCGCCCGGAAGTCCTCGTGCTCCTCGGTGTAGATGTCGCGTTCCACGGCAAGCTCCTTATCGGGCCTCGGAGTTCGGGGCGTCCGGACCACCGGGGCGACTTAGGGGGCCCGGGGAGCCCGGGCCACCCAGGGACTCAGGGGAATCCGGGGGGCCCGGGCGGTCCGGCGGGCCCTGGCGGTGCGGCGGTGACAGCAGGGCGGGCACGCCCCAGTCGCGGGCCACCTCGGCGGTGTCGGCGCCCGGCCGGGCCGGCGGGCGGCGCAGCGTGCCGGGGGTGGCGGAGAACCGGGGCGCGGGGGCCGGCTGGGTGAACCCGTCCGACTCGACATACGTCCCCCGGGCCACCAGGTGCCCGTACGCGGCGGCCTGACGCATCGTCAGCACCGGCTCGACGCAGGCGTCGGAGCCTGCGAAGACGTCCTCCCACTCGGCCCGGGTACGGGTGGCGAAGCGGGCCGCGATCAGCGCGCGCAGTTCGGTCCAGCGGGCCACGTCGTACTGGCCGGGCGCGTCCGGGCCGAGCTCCAGCAGCCGGGCGAACTCGGCGTAGAACTGCGGCTCCAGCGCTCCGACGGCGAGGTCGCCGCCGTCCTTGGCCCGGTAGACGGCGTAGCAGGGCGCGCCGCCGTCGAGCAGGTTGACGCCCCGGCGGTCCTGCCACCGACCGGCCGCGAGCAGACCCCAGAGCACGGTGGCGAGGTGGGCGGCGCCGTCCACGATGGCGGCGTCGACGACCTGGCCGACGCCGGTCGCCCCGGCGTGGTGGAGGGCGGCGAGCAGGCCGACGACCAGGTAGAGCGAGCCTCCCGCGTAGTCGCCGAGCAGGTTGGCGGGAACGGCGGGCGGCTGCTCGGGGGCGCCGATCAGGCCGAGCACCCCGGCCACGGCCGCGTACCCGATGTCATGGCCGGCCCGGGTGGCCAGTGGGCCGTCCTGGCCCCAGCCGGTCATCCGGCCGTAGACCAGCGCGGGATTGCGGGCGAGGCAGGCGTCCGGGCCGACGCCGAGGCGTTCGGCGACGCCGGGCCGGTAGCCCTCGATCAGCAGCTGGGCCCGCTCGACGAGGTCGAGCACCCGACCGGGCCCCCTGGGGGCCTTGAGGTCGACCAGCACCGAGCGCTTGTTGCGGTTGGTGACGTCGTGGGCCGGGTCCTGGGCGAGCGGCGAGGGGTCGGGCCGGTCCACCCGGACCACGTCGGCCCCGAGGTCGGCCAGCAGCATGCCGGCGAACGGGCCGGGGCCGATCCCCGCGAGCTCGACCACCCGGACGCCGGCCAGCGGGCCGGGACTGCTCGGGCCACGCACTGGGCCACCACCCCCTCGGGGTTTGACAGTAAAGCTGTAACACTCGCGATGATAGGGAAGCGACCCGCCGGTAACAAGACCCTCCGCCGCCGGACACCGCCCTTGCGAATCCTTGACGCGGACCGCGCAACCGGCGTGACGGAAGGTGCGTCGGTATACCGACGGGGCGGGCCGACACGGTAGCCCCGCTGTCGGAGGGGTTCTGACCTCTCGTCGGAGGAAAGGAAGCAGACGCACATGGTTTCCCCAGGATTCAGCACCGGGCCGGTCAAGCCGGCCTCCCCGCCGGGCGCGCCCAGCAACCCCGCGCCGGGCACCATCATCCCGATCTCGGCGCCGGGCACCTCCCCCTTCGCCGCCGGCCCCACGCCGAACCCCTCCCCCGGGCCGCCCCCGTCCGCGGCCACCACCCGGTTGGACCGGCCGCACGAGCTCAACGCGTCGGCCGGCATCGCCCGGCAGATCGCCACCGACCTGGACAACGCCAACGGCAAGGGCGGCAACAACCTCGCCGAGCACGCGAGCACCGCCGCCACCAGGATCCGCGGCTTCTCCTTCGGCGCCGCCCTCACCGGCTCCACCGAGCGCTGGCTGCAGCAGTGCAAGGGCCTGCACGACAAGCTGACCGCCACCGCCGACAACCTCGACACCACCCAGCGCACCTACCAGGCCAACGAGCACGCCACCGCCGGCCAGTTCGGCCACTGAGACCCCGGCCCGAGAACCGAGAAACTGACAGAGGAGCCCCAGAGGCATGGTGTCCTTCAAGGAACTGCACGAGGCCGACTTCGCCGGCGTCACCGAGACGGCCGACGCCTGGACCAGCATGGCCAAGGCGCTCGACTCGCTCGACACCCGGGTCGGCACGGACCTCACCAACACCCCGCAACGGGCCGGCTGGCAGGGCGCGGCCGCCGACGACGCGGGCCGCACGCTCAAGGCCATCGACACCGACTTCACCCAGGCCGCCGGCGTCGCCAAGGCCCTCGCGGCGATCATCCGCGACGCGGCATCGGACTTCACGGCGGCCCGCAAGGACCTGGACGCGGCGCTCCACGACGCGGAGGCACAGAAGCTCACCGTGGCCGACGACGGCACGGTCAGCTGGCCGCCGATGCCGACCGACCGCACCTCGCACAACGACCCGGACTTCCAGGAGGCCCAGCGCCAGTACGAGGGCGATCAGAAGGGCAGGGCCCAGGCGATATCCGACCGGCTGACCAAGGCCGTCGAGAAGGCCACCGCGGCCGACCAGCGCGCCTCGTCCGCGCTGCAGACCGACGTCGGCACCAGCACCACGGCCTTCAACGCCAGCCCGTACGGCGGCGGCGACGCGGCCGACGCGAAGCGCGCCACCGACCTGCTGGGCAAGGGCGGGAGCCTCTCCGACGAGGAGCGGCAGCGGCTGCAGAACCTGATGGCCGCCAACTCCGGCTCCAAGGACTTCTCCACCACGCTGCTGAACAGCCTCAAGGCGGGTGACAAGACCGGCCCGGACGCACTGCTGGTGTACGCCAAGAACTACAACGACTTCGCGCACGGGGACCGCAACGCCAAGGACTACCAGGACATCTACGGCAACCTCTCCCAGGTGCTCGCCACCGCCACCAAGGACGGCGGGATGGGCCAGGAGTGGCAGGACAACCTGCTCAAGGCCGCCCGCAAGCCGGGCGGTTCGGCCGCCGGGTTCAACGGCAACTACCCGGTCCTCACCCAACTGATGGGCGCGAAGGGCGACTACGACAAGGCGTTCCTGGACAAGGTCGGCAAGGACCTGGTCGACTACGAGCGCAACAGCAAGGTCAAGGGCGACCAGCTCTGGGGCCCGCTCTACGACCGGGACGACCCGATGGGCGGCCTGATGCGGGCGATGAGCCGCAACCCCGAGGCCTCCAAGGAGTTCCTCGACCCGGGCGCCAACAAGAACCTCGACTACCTGCTCAAGGACCGCAAGTGGCCCAACCAGGGCTACGAGGACAAGATGCTCGACAGCGTCGCGCGCAGCTCCTCCCGGGGCGCCTTCGGCGACGCTCTGGAGGCCGCCGCCACCGGCCGCGACCCGCACGGCAACCAGCCGCCGCGCCCGCACGACGCCGCGATGTCCCGGATCATGAACGAGACCGTCGAGACCCTCGGCGGCACCAAGGCCGGCGCCGAGAACAGCCTGCCCGCCGGCCTGCGCCGCCCGCTCGGCAACATGATCGCGGACTACGCGCCGGACGTGCACGAGATCCTCGGCAAGGAGGTCCGGGGCGGCACCGAGCCCAGCGGCCTCACCGTCAGCCGGGAGCAGCTGCTGCGCACCATCCGCGGCTCCGCCGAGGACCCGGAGGCCTTCCGGGTGATCCACACGGCGGAGACCCAGGAGATCGCCCGCCGGATGGACACCTTCGGCCCGGAGAACTTCAAGGCCGACGCGACCGGCCGGGTGAACCCGAAGTTCGCCGGGTTCACCCAGGAGGCCGGCCAGGCCCTGGGCGCCCTCGACGGTGTGCGGGGCGACGTCCTGATCGACCACCGCGAGGACCAGAAGTTCAAGAACAACTGGCAGTCCAAGATCGACTACCACATCTACGGCACGCCGGTGAACTACTTCCTCCCCGCTCCGTTCGGCGACATCGCCCAGCGCCTGGTCGACGTCGGCACCGCCGACTACGCCAACAAGGCCAACGCCGAACTCGACACCAAGGCCCAGGGCGACCTCAGCGACAACTACTCAGCGGGCGAGGAGCAGCTCAAGTCCATGATCGAGTACAAGGCCGTGCTGTCGGGCGTCCCGCACGGCGACATCGACGCCACCGGCGGCGTGACGCAACAGCTCATGGAGGGCGTCACACAGAACTACTCGACGGCCATCGACCGCACCTACAACGGCGCACTCGGCAGGGGGTGATGACGGCATGACGGAACAGGACCACGTGGACGGCGGCACGGGCCCGGACGCGGGCCCGCTGCGCCGGGCCGACGAGGCCCTCAGCCGGCGCGGCTTCACCACCCGGCGGCTGCGCCTGCGGGCGGCGGCCGTGCTCGTGGCCATCGCGGCCGGCGTCTCGGGGGTGCTGCTGTACAGCCTGACGAACGTGCTGGGGCCGGACACCGTCTGCGGGGGCGCCGCGACGGCGGACGAGGTGCATGCGGCGCTCGGGCCCGGGCGGATCAGCGAGGAGAAGAGCGACGGCTGGTCCCCCGGCACCTACGACGGGACCGGTACCGGGACCTGTACGGCGAAGGTCTCGTACGGGCTGTTCGGCCCGACGGGGCGATCCGCGTCGTTCGCCCTCGCGCTCACCCAGGACGACGTCGCCCCGCCGACGGCGCCGGACGCCCGGCTGTTCTCCGGCGGTTCGACGGGCGCCGTGCTGACGTCCCACGCCTGGGCACTGCTCCCGGACGGCTGCCCGAAGGCCATGCGGGCCGAGATCCGGCTGCTCGGCTCGGACGACACGACCGACGACCGCGCCGAGGGGATGGCCGCACTGGCCGTGGCGTTCGCCGACGCGGCCGCCGAGGGCAAGGGATGCGGCAGCAGGCTGCCCGCCCCGTCCGGTCTCTCCGCCGCCGTGGCCTCGCAGCCGGCCGACCTCGGCAACGTCTGCGGTCTGCCCGGGATGGCGCCGGCCCGGGACCCGAAGGCCGGCGACGGCTACCGGCAGACGGTGACCGCCGGGTACGCCCCGGTCTGGTCCTGCGTCCTCGCCGCCCCGGCCGGCGGGAGCACGGTGGCCTCCTTCACGATCACCACCGACCCGCGGGTCACCGGCCTGGACCCGCAGGACGCCCGCACCGAGGCCTACGGGCGCGCCCGGTGGATCGGGTCCTCGGGTGAGAACGCCGTCGCCACCTGCCAGGGGAAGCCCACCTACTTCCACCTCGACCGGAAGTACCTCACCGGGGTGGGCGGCAGCGGGCTCTTCCCGGACGCCCAGGATCTCTGGCGTCAGTTCCTCACCGCCGGCGGCAAGGCGGTCGGCTGCGAGCCGGTCCTCCCGTAGCCGACCGCGCCCGTGGGCCCGTCGCTCCCGTGGGCCCACGGGAGCGACGGGCCCACGGGTAGGAGGTCCCGCGCCGGTGGATCCCCCTGGCGGGGGAGGCGGATCATGTGGTGGGGGGACGTGGCGGCGGCCCCGCCCACGGGAACGTGGGGGCATGACCTCAACGACCTCCGTCGGCCGGGTGCGAGCAGTGGCCGCCGCCGTGGCCGTCGCCGCGACCGTGCCGTACCTGTCGCTCAAACTGCTCTGGCTGACCGGCCACCCCGTGGGAGCCGGCGCCCCGAACGAGCTGGACGACCTCCGGCTGGTGAACCTGCTGAGCTTCGGCATGGACGCGATCGCCGTCCTGCTGGCCCTCGCCTTCGTCCGGCCGTGGGGACGGCGGGCGCCGGCCGGGCTGCTGGCGTTCCCGATGTGGGTGGCGACCGGGCTGCTCGGCACCATCCTGGTGGCGCTGCCGCTGTTTCTGCTCAGCACGCTGGTGCTCGGGCCCGAGGACGCCTCGGCCGACGACGGCGCGGGCGGCGGCCCGGCCGGCTGGGTGTTCCCGGTGGTGTACGGCGGGTTCGCCGTCCAGGGCGTCGCTCTGATCGCCGCCTTCCTGCTGTACGCGCGGCAGCGCTGGGCCGCCCTGCTGCGCGACCGGATCGGCGAACTGCCGGACTCCCCCACGCTCACCGTCCAGCGCGCCTTCGCCTGCGTGGCGGCCCTGCTCGGGCTCGGGGTCGCCGCAGCCCGGGCGTACTGGGCGGCGGGCAGGACGGCCGGGCTGCCGGCCCAGTGGGCGGACGAGCGCAGCCGGGGCGTGGCGGTCATGAACGGCGTGACGGCGGTGATGGCGGTGGCCGCCGCGGCGGCACTGCTGGTCCTGGTCTTCCGGGCCCGGCCGCAGTGGCGGCTGCGGGGACCGCTGGCCGTGGCGTGGACGGCGGGCGGCTCCCTGTTCGCCTGGGGCTCCTGGCAGCTGGTGGCGTACGGGACGTTCACGACGGTGACGGACCTGCGCCGGGCGGCGCCCGGACTGCTCACCCTGGTGCAGTCCGTCCAGGTGGTGGCCGGCGTGCTGGTGCTGGCGGTGGGCGCGATCGCCCTGGTCGAGCGGGCGGCGGCAAGCTCCGCTCGGACCGCGGCCGCTGACGTAGAGTCGACCGGGTGAGCACGGGGGCGGGCACGGAACGACGGGGGCTGCGGCGGGCCGGTGGCGCGCTGTTCGGCCGGCGGGCCCGGCTGCGCTGGGTGCACCTGGTACTCGGCGGCGCCCTGCTGATGCCGTACTGGATGCTCTCCACCGTCGTGCTCGGCGCGCTCGACCCGGCGCACGGCTCCCTGGTCCAGGTCCTCCTCTACTTCGCCGCACTCGCCCTCTCGCTGCCGATGGCCGCCGTCACGGCCCTGGTGCCGACGGTGCGGGCACTGGAGGGGGCGGCGGCGCGGGCACTCTGCGCGCCGGCGCGGGCCGAGGAGGTCTCCACCGGTCCGGCCCGCTCCTGGGCGGCCCGGCGCCGGACGGCTCTCTGGTACGTGCTGCACGTGCTGTTCGGCGGACTGGTCAGCGGGATGACGCTGGCCGGGGCGCCGTTCGCGGTGGTGCTGATGGTCTCGCCGCTGGGCGGGCCGGCGGTGGACGACCTGGTGCGCTTCTGGCAGGACCGTGGGTTCCCGTCCTGGCTGCCCGGCCCCCTGCTCGGCCTCGCCCTCCTGCTGCTGATCCTCGCCACCAGCGCCGGCCTCGGCGCCCTGCTGGCCCGCTGGGCGCCCGTGCTGCTCGGACCGACCCCGGAGGAGCGGCTGGCCGCCGCCGAGCGCCGGGCCACCGTCCTCGCCCAGCGCAACCGGCTCGCCCGCGAGCTGCACGACTCGGTCGGCCACGCGCTCAGCGCGGTCGGCATCCAGGCCTCGGCGGCCGCCCGGGTGCTGCGGTCCGACCCGGAATTCGCCGCCGAGGCGCTGCAGGCGATCGGCGAGACCGCCCGGGCGGCCGTCGCCGAGCTGGACGCGGTGCTCGGCCTGCTGCGCGAGGAGGACCGGGCGGACGCGGGGCCCGCCGGGCCGACCCTGGCCGGGCTGGACGACCTGCTGCGCCAGCTGGCCCGTACCGGCGTCGTGGTCGACGCCGAGCTGGCCCCCGGCCTGCACCGGCTGCCGACCGCCGTCTCCCGCGACGCCTACCGGATCGTCCAGGAGGGCCTGACCAACGTGCTGCGGCACGCCGGACCGGCCCCCGCCGGGCTGCGGGTGGGGCTGGCGGCGGACCGGCTGGAGATCGAACTGACCAACCCGCTGGGCCCGGCCCGCACCAGCCGCCCCGGTGGCGGCCGGGGGCTGCGCGGGATCGGCGAGCGGGCGGCGGTGCTGCGCGGCGGCTGCGCGGCCGGTCCGACGGACGACGGGACGACATGGCGGCTGGCCGTCTGGCTGCCGCTGGAGGGAGCACGGTGAAGGACACGAACGGGGCCGTCCGCGTGGTGATCGCGGACGACGAACGACTGGTGCGGACCGGCCTGCGGGTGGTGATCGACGCGGAGCCGGACCTGACCGTGGTCGGCGAGGCCGCCGACGGCGCCGAGGTCGTCCCCCTCGTGCGCGAGCTGCGACCGGACGTGGTGCTGATGGACGTCCGGATGCCCGGCATCGACGGCATCCGGGCCACCGAGCAGCTGGTCGGCGGGATGGCCGAGCCTCCCAGGATCCTGGTGGTCACCACCTTCGAGCACGACGACCACGTGTACGACGCGCTGCGGGCCGGCGCCGCCGGGTTCCTGCTGAAGCGGGCCAGCGCGGAGGAGATGGTGCAGGCGGTGCGGCTGGTCGCGCGCGGGGACTCGCTGCTCTTCCCGGCCGCCGTGCGCGAGCTCGCGCTGCGCCAGGTACCGGCCGGGCGGCGGGCGGCCGACCGGGGACCGATCGGGCGGCTCACCGAGCGGGAGGGCCAGGTCCTGCGGCTGATGGCCGCCGGGCTCAGCAACGGCGAGATCGCCGGGCGGCTGGTGCTCAGCCAGGAGACGGTCAAGACGCACGTCGGCAGCGTGCTGGCCAAGCTCGGGGCCCGTGACCGCACCCAGGCGGTGATCGCCGCGTACGAGTCGGGCTTCGTCCTGCCGGGGTAGCGGCGGCGGGGGGCGGACGGACGGCGGGGGACGGACGGCGGGGGCCGGGCGGAGGCGGATGGCCGGGCGGAGGCGGGGGACGGCGGCCGCGCTCCATCCGCAGTGACGATTCTTCCGTCCCGGCCCTACCAGCGAGTAGAGTGCGACGTTCCCCCCGCTACCACCCGATACCCCCCGTATCGCCTGAAACGAACTGGTGACCGCATGTCAGTCCGGACCAGCCCCGCGCTCTGGTGGCGCATGGGCATCGTGCTCTCGGCGGGCCTCGGCCTGACCCTCCAGACCGCCCCGCTGGTCTACTTCACCATCCAGAGCAATGTGATCGTGCTGGGCTACTTCATCGGCGCGGTCTACTGGATGGCCAAGCGCGACACCGTCGACGCCCCCGCCCCCCGGCTGCGCGGGGCCGCCACGCTCTACATCCTGATCACCGGACTGGTCTCGCACATCCTGCTGGAACACGGCGCCAACCCGCTGCCCGGACTCTTCGACGGACCGGACAAGCTGCAGCACTGGTCGTCCTTCTTCCTCCACTACGTCACGCCGGTGATGGTGATCATCGACTGGCTCACGCTGAAGCCGCGCAACGCCTCCGCCTGGCGCGACATCCCGCTCTGGCTGGCCTTCCCGCTCGGCTACGCGGCGATCGTGCTCGCCCGCAACGCGCTGTTCTCCAACTACCCGCTGCCGTACCCGTACTTCTTCTTCGACCCGACGACCGAGGGCTACGGCTACGTCTGGGGCCAGATCGCCCTGCTGACCGTGGAGTTCGTCGTCCTCGCGGCGACGGTGGTCGGCCTGGACCGGCTCGGCACGCTGGTCGCCGGCAAGCTGCGGCCCGCGACGGAGCCCACCGGAGCCTGAACCGGCCGACCCGCACCGGTCCGGCCCAGCCCGGCCCAGCCGGACCGGGCCAGCCGGACCGGGCACCGCCGCCACCACGGCTGCATCGGCTACATCGGCTCCACCGACCGCAGGTCGCCGTCCAGCTCCAGCCACCGGGTGATCCCGAGACCGCGCAGGAACGGCAGGTCGTGGCTGGCGACGATCAGCGCCCCCTGGTAGGCGGCGAGCGCCTGGGTGAGCTGGCGAACGCTGGCCAGGTCGAGGTTGTTGGTCGGCTCGTCGAGCAGCAGGAGCTGCGGCGGCGGGTCGGCCAGCAGCAGGGCGGCCAGCGTGGCGCGGAACCGCTCGCCACCGGAGAGGGTGGCGGCGAGCTGGTCGGCCCGGCCGCCCCGGAACAGGAAGCGGGCCAGCCGGGCCCGGATCGCGTTGTCCCCCGCGGCCGGGGCGAACAGCTTGACGTTCCCCACGACGGTGAGCCGGTCGTCCAGCAGATCGAGCCGCTGCGGCAGGTGACGCAGCGGCACCGGGGTGGTGACCTCCCCCTCCAGCGGGGCGAGTTCGCCCGCGATGGTGCGCAGCAGGGTGCTCTTGCCGGCGCCGTTGCGGCCGACCAGGGCGATCCGCTCGGGCCCGCGCAGGTCGAGGTCGGCGGTGGTGCCGTACGGCAGCCGGACCTTCTGCAGGGTGAGCACCGTGCGCCCGGCCGGAACGGCGGTGCGAGGGAGGTCGATCCGGATCTCGGCGTCGTCGCGGACCGCCTCCTCGGCGGCGGTCAGCCGCTGCTTGGCCTCCTCCAGCCGTTCGGTGTGCATGCCCTGGAGCCGCCCCGCCGTCTCCTGGCCCTGGCGCTTCAGCTTGCCGGCGAAGATGTGCGGGTCGTTGCGGGTGACGGAACGCTTCTTGCCGTAACTGGCGCTGCGGTCCAGCTTGGCGCGGGCGTCGACCAAGTCCCGCTTCTGGCGCTGGACATCGGCCTCGGCATTGCGCAGCAGCCGCTCCGCCGTCTCCTGCTGCGCCGCGACGGCGCGCTCGTAGGCGGCGAAGTTGCCGCCGTACCAGGTGACGTCACCGTCCCTGAGATCGGCGATCTGGTCCACGTGCTGGAGCAGCTCGCGGTCGTGGCTGACGATCACCATCACGCCGCTCCAGCCGGCCACCGTCTCGTAGAGCCGCTCGCGGGCGGACCGGTCGAGGTTGTTGGTCGGCTCGTCGAGCAGCAGGACGTCGGGGCGGCGCATCAGCAGGGCGGCCAGCCGCAGCAGGACGGCCTCGCCGCCGGAGAGTTCGCCGGTGGTGCGGTCGAGGGCCAGCCGTTGCAGGCCGAGCCGGTCGAGGGTGGCGCGGGCGCGCTCCTCGACGTCCCAGTCGTCGCCGACGGCGTCGAAGTGGCGCTGGTCGGTGTCGCCGGACTCGATGGCGTGCAGGGCCTCACGGACGGCCCGGACGCCCAGTGCCTCGTCGACCCTCAGCCCGGTGTCGAGGGTGAGGCCCTGCGGCAGGTAGCCGAGCTCGCCGCCGACCTTGACGGTGCCGGCGGTGGGGGTGAGTTCGCCCGCGACGAGGCGCAGCAGGGTGGACTTCCCCGCGCCGTTGAGCCCGATCAGGCCCGTCCGGCCGGGGCCGACGGCCAGGTGGAAGCCGTCGAGCACGGTCGTGCCGTCGGGCCACTCGAAGCCGAGGTCGGTGCAGAGGACAGCGGTGCTGGGTTGTGCCATGGAGGCCTCCCGGGTGGTTGCAGACGGTCTGGGGAGCAACACGGGAGACACCGCGGGCTGTGCGCGGAGAGCCTGGAGGAGGCCGGGGGCCGTCGAACGGATCGAAGGAGGGAACGCCGGGCCGGCTCACCACTGAGGTCGCGCACTCGCACACACACGCACCGCGCGCAGCAGGGCTGCGGGGCGGCGGGGGGCGGTGTCTCGGGACCTCAGTAGAGCAACGGCCTTCTCCTGTTCTGGCGGGTGGCACGAATCACGCTACGGAGGCCCGCGGCCCCCGCGCAACCGATTAACCCGGTGCGGATCACGTGCCGATCCCGTGACAGCTCCGTCGCGGTCCGGTCCGGTTGCGAGGACGCCTTCGTCGGCATGGCAGACTCCTCACCTGCCATGCCTGCGGCTCGGGCGGCATGGCGTGCATCCACAGGGGGAATTGAACTCATGTCACCGATATCCCGGACGACGCGTGCTGCGCTGGGCGCCTCCGTCGTCGCACTGACGATGGTGGTCGCGACCGCGTGCGGTCCGGACAACAGCGACACCACCGGGGCCCAGACCGCGGCTCCGACCACCGCCGCGACCACCGGCGCCACCGGTACGCCGGGCGCGGCTCCGATCAAGCTGCCCAGCCTCGACGAACTGAAGAAGTGGAAGTACGAGGACTGGGAGACGTTCGCCCAGCAGAACGTGATCACTCCGGCGGTGAAGGGCTACTGGGACCTCCAGAAGATCCTGAAGGCCAAGCCGTCCAAGCCCGGCCAGCCGACCACGCAGCCGAGCGCCCCGCCGACCGGCACGGCGCCGGGCCAGCCGACCTCCCAGCCGCCGGCGGACGGCGGTAACGACCCGCTGCCGAAGATGGTCGAGGAGAAGCCCGTCCCGCACCCGTTCGCCAAGAACTTCCACGTGAACGGCAAGCTGTTCTTCCAGGACGGCAAGCAGGAGTACGTCTGCTCCGGCACCGTCGTCTCCGACCCGGCCAACCCCGGCAAGAGCAACCTGGTCTGGACCGCCAGCCACTGCCTGCACGCCGGCAAGGGCGGCAAGTCGCACACCAACATCACCTTCGCCCCGGCGTTCAACAGCACCGGCGTGCTGAGCGGCGGCAAGCAGGCCGCGCTGGCGCAGGCCGAGCCGTACGGCGAGTGGGGCGCGGTGGCCGGCATCGTCTCCCCGACCTGGGCGAACGAGGCCGACCCGGAGTACGGCGGCGCCTGGAGCCAGTACGACTTCGGCATCATCAAGGTGGCCAACCCGGACGGCAGCAACAAGTCGCTGGAGGAGGTCGTCGGCGGTTCGGTGCCGGTCTGGTTCAACGCCCCGCGCGACCAGATCACCGCGGTCAGCAGCTACGGCTACCCGGCCGGCAAGCCCTTCGACGGCATGGAGCTGGAGCACTGCGACAGCGGCAAGCCGGTCCGCCACACCATCGACCCGAGCCGCCCGGCGATGCTGACCATCGGCTGCAACGGCACCGGCGGTGACAGCGGCGGCGGCTGGTTCGCGACCAAGGACGGCAAGCAGGTCCTGGTGTCGGACACCTCCATCGGCGGCAACGACAACACCTGGGAGGCCGGCCCGTACCTGGACGACGTCGCCCAGCACGCGCTGGAGTACATCTCCAAGAAGAAGTGACCTCGGACACGTCCCGAGCGATCCACCGGCCGACCGGACCGTGTGCTCCCTGAGCCGCACACCGCTCGACCCCCGTCCGAACCCCCGGGGTCCGCGGCCTTCCCGCCGCGGGCCCCGGCGCGCTCCCCCGCTCTCCTAGAATCGGAGGCATCATGAGCGCCACACTCGTAGTCAAGGACCTCGTCGCCGGCCACGGCGACCGCACCCTCTTCTCCGGCCTGGACCTGGTCGTCGCCCCCGGCGACGTGATCGGGCTGGTCGGCGTGAACGGCGCCGGCAAGTCGACGCTGCTCCGGCTGCTGGCCGGGCTGGACACCCCCGAGGGCGGCTCGCTGCGGCTCAGCCCGGCCAGCGCCAGCATCGGCCACCTGCCGCAGGAGCCGGAGCGGCGCGAGGGCGAGTCGGTCCGGGACTTCCTGGCCCGCCGCACCGGCGTGACCGCCGCGCAGGCGGCGCTGGACGAGGCCACCGAGGGCCTGGTCGAGGGCCGCGCCGGCGCCGACGACGCCTACGCGGTGAGTCTGGACCGCTGGCTGGACCTCGGCGGCGCCGATCTGGAGGAGCGGGCCGAGGAAGTCGCCGACTCGCTCGGGCTGAAGGTCTCGCTGGACCTGCCGATGACCGCGCTCTCCGGCGGCCAGGCCGCCCGGGCCGGCCTCGCCTCGCTGCTGCTCTCCCGCTACGACGTCTTCCTGCTCGACGAGCCCACCAACGACCTCGACCTGGACGGCCTGGAGCGCCTGGAGTCCTTCGTCAAGGGCCTGCGCGCGGGCACCGTGCTGATCAGCCACGACCGCGAGTTCCTGGCCCGGACGGTGACCCGGGTGGTGGAGCTGGACCTCGCCCAGCAGCAGGTCAACCTGTACGGCGGCGGCTACGAGTCGTACCTGGAGGAGCGCGCCACGGCCCGCCGGCACGCCCGCGAGGACTACGAGGAGTACGCCGACACCAAGGCGGGCCTGGAGGCCCGGGCGCGGATGCAGCGCGGCTGGATGGAGCACGGGGTGCGCAACGCGCGCCGGAAGTCCTCCGACAACGACAAGATCGGCCGCGCGATGCGGACGGAGTCCACCGAGAAGCAGGCCTCCAAGGCCCGGCAGACCCAGCGGATGATCGAGCGGCTGGACGTCGTCGACGAGCCGCG
This sequence comes from Kitasatospora sp. NPDC050463, assembly GCF_040655255.1. NCBI lineage: Bacteria > Bacillati > Actinomycetota > Actinomycetes > Kitasatosporales > Streptomycetaceae > Kitasatospora > Kitasatospora sp. NPDC050463. Next base: position 54,121 of record NZ_JBFAJO010000011.1, on the reverse strand, counting down.
CAAGGAGTGGGAGCTGCGGATGGAGATCGCCACCGCGCCGCGCTCCGGCTCCGTGGTCGCCACCCTGCGGGCCGCCACCGTCCGTCGCGGCGACTTCGCCTTCGGCCCGGTGGACCTGCAGATCGACTGGGCCGACCGGGTCGCGATCACGGGCGCCAACGGGGCGGGCAAGTCCACGCTGCTGGCCGCGCTGCTCGGCCGGCTCGAACTCGACGGCGGCAACGCCGCGCTGGGCTCGGGCGTGGTGGTCGGCGAGGTGGACCAGGCCCGCGGGCACATCTTCAAGAGCGAGCACGGCCTGGGCGGGGAGCCGCTGTCGGACGCGTTCGCGGCCGCCGTACCGGAGTTGACCTCGGAGGAGGTGCGCACCCTGCTGGCCAAGTTCGGGCTGAAGGCGGCGCACGTGCGGCGGCCGGCCGACACCCTCTCCCCCGGTGAGCGGACCCGGGCGGCGCTGGCGCTGCTCCAGGCCCGCGGGGTCAACCTGCTGGTGCTGGACGAGCCCACCAACCACCTGGACCTGCCCGCCATCGAGCAGTTGGAGTCCGCGCTGGCCTCGTACACCGGCACGCTGCTGCTGGTCACGCACGACCGGCGGATGCTGGACACGGTGTCGGTGAACCGGCGGATCGAGGTCCGCGACGGGCGCGTCCACGAGAGCTGAGTGGTCTGGTCCATTCGAGCAGTCGGGCGGTCCGGACCCTTCCCGGACCGCCCGTCATGTGCTGTGCTGTCGGCCATGGTTGACAGCGCAGTGGCGGGAACGCCGTACCCGAGCGTCCCGCTGACCCCGATGACGGTGCCCGCCCACGAAGCCGAGGCACGCAGCAGGTCCTTCCACGACGTGATGGCGCAGCGCCGGACCGTCCGCGACTACGCGACCCGCCCGATCCCGGACGGTGTGGTCGAGTGGGCGGTCCGCACCGCGAACACCGCGCCCAGCGGCGCGCACGTCCAGCCGTGGCGGTTCGTGGTGATCACCGATCCGGAGCGCAAGCGGCGGCTGCGCGAGGCCGCCGAGGCGGAGGAGCGCGAGTTCTACGCGCACCGGGCCTCCGAGGAGTGGCTGACCGCGCTGGCGCCGATCGGCACCGACTGGCAGAAGCCGTTCCTGGAGGACGCGCCCGCCGTGATCGTCGTCTTCGAGGTGCACAAGGGCCCGCGGTCGCCGCGCCCGTACTACACCAAGGAGTCCGTCGGGATCGCCGTCGGCCTGCTGCTCGCGACCCTGCACCAGGCGGGCCTGGCCACCCTCACCCACACCCCGAGCCCGATGAAGTTCCTCAACGAGGTGTGCGAACGGCCGGCCGAGGAGCGGGCCGCCTACGTCATCCCGGTGGGCTATCCGGCGGAGGGGGCGCGCGTCCCGGACCTGCGGCGCAAGGAGCTCGACGACGTCCTGGTGCGCCTCTGACGCGCCCCGGGGCGGCGCCGCCGGCCCGGCGGTTCGCCGGTGGTTCGGTGGTGGTCGACGCGCCGGAGCGCGCCCATAATCGCTGACATGACTCACGTCACGCCACCACCCTGCGAGGACGTACCCGGCCTCGGCCCCGCTCCCGGCCCCGCTCCCGGCGCAGCCGCCGGGCGGCGCCGTCCGGTGCCGGGCGAGATCTCCGCCGGCCGGCCGCCGGAACTGCTGCGACTGGCCGGCGGGATCTCACTGCACCGCCGCTCGGCCGCGTACGCGAGCGCGCTCAACGCCGCCGTCCGGAGCGATCTGGAGCACCTGCGGCCCTGGCTGGAGTGGGCGGCCCAGGCACCCACCCTGGCGCAGACCACCGAGCTGACGGCGGCCGGTGCGGCCGCCTGGGACGCCGGTACCGACTTCATCTACCTGGTCGGCCTGGACGCCGAACCCGGCAGCGTCATCGGCTCGTTCGGCCTGCACGGCCGGATCGGCCCGGGTGCGCTGGAGATCGGCTACTGGGTGGGCTCGAAGCACGGCGGCCGCGGCATCGCCACCACCGCCGCCGGGGCGCTGACCGGGGCCGCGCTCGCCCTCCCCGGGGTCGGCCGGGTGGAGATCCGCTGCGACCAGGCCAACGCCGCCAGCGCCGCCGTGCCGCGCAAGCTCGGCTTCCGGTTGGACCGGATCGCCGACGCGGTGGTCCGGGCGCCCGGCGAGACCGGCCGGCAGCTGGTCTGGGTCAAGGAGGGCTGAGCGCGGAGCCGGCCGGACCGCCGGCGCCCGCCGGTCGGCGCCGGCCCGGTCGGTAGTGCCCGTCCGGGCCGGACGGCCCCGGTCGGTGGCGCCCGCCGGTCAGTAGCGCCCACCGGTCGGCGTCGGCAGCGCGTCCAGCTCGGCGAGGTCGGCCGCCGAGAGCACCACGTCGGCCGCGGCCGCGTTGTCCACCAGGTAGCGCGGCGTCTTGGTGCCCGGGATCGGGAGGACGTAGCGGCCCTGCGCGAGCACCCACGCCAGCGCGACCTGCGCGGGCGTCGCGCCGACCCGCCCGGCGACCTCCTTCACCTTCTCCACCAGCGCCAGGTTGGCCGCCAGCGCTTCCTGCTGGAAGCGCGGCAGCGAGCGGCGGAAGTCGTCCGCCGCCAGTTCGTCCGCGGAGGAGATGCTGCCGGTCAGGAAGCCCCGCCCGAGCGGCGAGAACGGCAGGAAGGCGATGCCCTCGGCCTCGGTGTACGGCAGCACCTCGGCCAGCGCGTCCCGGGTCCACAGCGACAGCTCGGACTGCACGGACGCCACCGGGTGCACCGCCTGGGCCCGCTTGATCTGCTCGACGCTCACCTCGGAGAGCCCGATCCGCCGCGCCTTGCCGGCCGCGACGACCTCGGCGAGCGCGCCCCAGGTCTCCTCGATCGGCACCTGCGGGTCGACCCGGTGGAGCTGGTAGAGGTCGACGTGGTCGGTGCCGAGGCGGCGCAGGCTCTCGTCGATCGAGCGCCGGACGTGCTCCGGTCGCCCGTCGTTGCCCACCCGCTGGTCGCCGGTGCCCGCCACCAGGCCGACCTTGGTGGCCAGCACCGCGCGCTCCCGGTACGGACCGGCCAGGGCGGCGCCGACCACCTCCTCGTTGGTGTACGGGCCGTAGTAGTCGGCGGTGTCGATCAGGGTGACGCCGAGGTCCAGCGCCTCCCGGATCACCCGCACCGAGGTCTCGTCGTCGCGGTTGCCCAGGTCGTAGGCCCAGGTCATGCCCATGCAGCCGAGACCGACCACTCCGACCTCGGGACCCTGCTGACCAAGCGTGGCGGTACGCATCTTCCGGTGCTCCTTCGTGTCGTCGATCAACGGCATCAGCCTCTCCCTTGGAGTGCACTCAAGGTCAAGCCCGTTCGCCGCGCACCCACTCCCGCCAGCCGCCGGCCAGCACCAGACCGGCGAGGACGCGGTAACCGCCGGCGCCCGGGTGCGCACCGTCGCCGGCGCCCGCCTCGGCGGCCCAGACCCGGTCCGCGGCAACCGCGGCCGTCACGTCGACGAACGGCACACCGCGCCCGGCGCAGAGCGTCGCCAGCTGCCCGGCGAGGTCCAGCAGCCGCTCCAGGTGCTCCCGGCCCCAGCCGACCACCGGCGGTGGCCCCACCACCAGCACGCCCAGGCCCCGCTCCCGGGCGCCGTCCAGCAGCTCGGCCAGGTTCGCCAGGCAGCGGGCCGGCACCACCCGGGGCCCGCCGTCCTCCAGCGTGGCGTCGTTGCTGCCGACCGAGACCACCAGGCGGTTGTCCGCGCCCGGCCGGGTCCGCGCGTCGACCTCCGGCCAGATCCGGCGCAGCACGTCCGAGGAGGTGTCGCGCCTGACGCCCAGGTTGAAGCCGGTCAGCTCGGCGGGGTCCGCCCGGCCGGTCTCCTGGAGCACCCGGCCGACCCAGCCGCGGAACTCCGGGTCGCCGACGCCCTGGGTGAAGGAGTCCCCGATGAAGCAGATGCGCAGATCCTTGATCATCGGGTCACCGTAGGGCGCCGCCCGGCCGCGGCGCGGTGGTTTTCACCGGTTGGACACCCCGCCGTACCGGCGCGGACCGCACGCCGGACAGGGAGCGTACGAAGCGTGGCCGGGGCGTGCGGATGGGTCGTGTGCAACGGCGGCCCGACGAGGCCGGCCGCCCCCGACCGCGTCCGCACGCTGCCGCACGGCGGGCCGCCCGCCCGGGCCCGGGGTGAAGGCCCTGGCCACGAGCCTGCCGACGGACGGCCACCGGTCCGCGGTGGACCGTGGCCCGCCAAACCGGCGCACGAGAGCCCACGGACCTCGCCCCGCACCACGAGGCGCCGAAGCTCCGGCCTGGCCCCGTGCCGCCGGGGGCCCGGACGATGAGCGCTGTCGAGCCCGACCCGGGCTTCGTCACCGCTTCCACCTGGAGGTCCCCATGTCGGTCCCGCGCACCCGCACCGTCGCCGTCGCCCTGCTCGTCGGCGGCGTCGCGGCCTGGGCGGTCCCCGCCCAGGCCGCCGTCACCGCCGACCGCGCGGGGGCGCAGAGCCGGGCCCTCAGCCGCTTCGACGACGGCAGCTTCGAGACGCCGAAGCTGGCGGCGAACACCTTCACCGGTCTCACGGCCGGACAGTCCATCGGCCCGTGGCGCGTCACGACCGGCAGCGTGGACCTGATCGGCGCCGACTTCTGGCAGGCCGCCGAAGGCGACCAGTCCGTCGACCTGAACGGCTCCGGCCCGGGCACCGTCACCCAGACCTTCACCACGACCCCGGGCGCCACCTACACGGTGACGTACTCGCTCGCGGGCAACCCCGAGGGCGGGCCGGCCCTCAAGACCGGCCGCGCGCTCGTCGACGGCCAGGACTTCCAGGACTTCTCCTTCGACATCACCGGCAAGTCCCGGGCCGCCATGGGGTACGTGGGACGCCAGTTCACCTTCGTGGCCACCAACGCCTCCACCACGCTGGCCTTCGCCAGCACCACCGCCGCCGGCGCCTACGGCCCCGTGGTGGACAACGTCCAGGTCAAGGAGTGCAGGCCCTGCCCCACCTGCTGACCGGGCCACCCGCCCCGGGCGGGCCGACGGGTTCCCGACCGCCGGCCCGCCCGGGCGCTCCCGGGCCCGGTGCCTCGAACGGTTCCGTGGACGGTTCCGTGGACGGTGCGGGCCGAGCCGGCCGGCCAGGGGCGCGGGGCTTGAGCAGCATCCGATCGGCCAGGCAGCTTCTAGGATCTGTGGCATGGCGACAAGACTTGTGCAGATCAACATGAAGGCCCAGGACGACTCGGTGCTCGGCCGGTTCTGGGCGGAGGCGCTGGGCTGGGGTCTCGACAGCGAGGGACCCGGCGTGACCAACCTCGAACCCGTGGGCTTCGCCTACCCCGAGCCGGTGGCCGTCTGCATCGACATCATCTCCCGCCCGGAACCCAAAACGGTGAAGAACCGGGTGCACATCGATCTGGCCACCACCTCGACGGCCCATCAGGCGGACTTGGTCGCGCGCCTGAAGGATCTCGGCGCGACGCTCGCCGACGTGGGTCAGGGCGACGTCCCCTGGACGGTCATGGCCGACCCGGAGGGCAACGAGTTCTGCGTCCTGGAGCCCCGTCCGATCTACCGGGACACCGGACCGATCGCCGCGGTGGTGGTCGACTGCGCCGACCCACGAGGGATGGCCCGGTTCTGGGACGAGGCGATGGACTGGACGCTGCACGAGGTCGCCGACGACCACGCGACCATGCGTTCCGCCCAAGGCGTCGGCCCCTACCTGGAGTTCGTCCGCACCCCCGACACCAAGAGTGGGTGGAACCGCGTCCACCTCGACGTCTGCCCCTACCCCGCTGACGACCTGGCAGCAGAAGAAGCCCGACTGCGTGCCCTGGGCGCCACCGACCCCGGTATCGACCAGTCCGCGATCTCCTGGACGATTCTGGCCGACCCGGAGGGCAACGAGTTCTGCCTCCTGAGCCCTCGCTGACCCGTCGCCGACCTCCAGCACCCGCTCCGGCCGGTGTCGGGTCGGCGGCGCGGACCACGTGGCGCGGGTCACGAGGACAGACACTTGAACCGTTCCTAAAACCTTCCCAGCAAACGCCTCTGATGTGCCGAAGGTGCTTGACGTGCACAGCTGGTCTAGTCCAGTTTGAAGCTGCACCGCGCACCTCCCCGCACCGGACCACGCCCCCACCGCCCTCGCCGCCCGCCCCGCGCTCCCCCTCGCGTGGCGGGCGGCGGGGGCACCGTCCCGAGAGGCACCCCCATGCCACGCGCGCCCCACCACACCCCCGCGCCCGACGCCCCCGCCCGGCACCGCCGCCCCGCCGGCCAGGTCAAGCTGCTCGGCCTCGCCGCCGCCACCGTGCTGGCCGCCGGCGGGCTCACCACCCTCGCCGGGAACGCCGGCGCGGCCGACGGCAACCTGCTCGCCAACGCCGGCTTCGAGAGCGGCTCGGCGAGCCCCTGGAGCTGTTCCGCCACGACCGGCGGCATCGTCAACACCGGGGCGCACAGCGGCTCCTACGCGCTGAAGGGTGCCGCGAGCAGCAGCGACACCGCTCAGTGCGGGCAGAGCGTCGCCGTGCGGCCCGACACCACGTACACGCTGAGCGCCTGGGTCCAGGGCCGGTACGTCTACCTCGGCGCCACCGGCAGCGGGGTCACCGACCCGGCCGTCTGGACTCCCGGCGGCGCCGGCTGGCAGCAGCTCTCCACCACCTTCACCACGGGCGCGGCCACCACCAGCGTGACGGTCTACCTGCACGGCTGGTACGGGCAGGGCGCCTACCAGGTGGACGACGTGACGCTCACCGGCCCCGGCGGCAACCCGTCCACCCCGCCGCCGACTTCGGCCACGCCGACGCCGACGCCGACGCCCACCGGCACGGGGGCACCCACCACCACCCCGCCGAACGTCGCCGTCCCGGTGGCCCCGTACATCGACATGGGCGCCTGGCCGACCCCGTCGATGCCCGCGATGGCCCGGGCCGGCGACCTGAAGTCCTTCACCATGGGCTTCGTCACCGGCGTCGGCTGCAAGGCCAGCTGGTTCAACGCCTACGACCCGCGCACCGGTTGGGCCAAGGACCAGGTGGACGCGCTGCGCGCGGCCGGCGGCGACGTCAAGGTCTCCTTCGGCGGCGCCAGCGGCACCGAACTCGCCGCCGCCTGCACCACGGTGGACTCGCTGTTCGCCGAGTACGACGCCGTGGTCAAGGCCTACCACCTGCGCCACGTCGACTTCGACATCGAGGGCGCCGCGATCGCCGACACCGCCGCCAACGACCGCCGCTCCGCCGCGCTCGCCAAGCTGCAGAAGGCCAACCCCGGCCTGAAGGTCTCGTTCACCCTGCCGGTGCTGCCCGAGGGGCTCACCGCCGAGGGCGTCGCCATCGTCCGCTCGGCCCGTGACGCGGGCGTGGCCGTCGACCTGGTGAACGCCATGGCGATGGACTACTACCGCAGCGGCGCCGACTACGGCGACGCGGCCGTACAGGCGGCGCAGGGCCTCCACGGCCAGCTCAAGGCGCTCTACCCGGCGAAGAGCGACGCCCAGCTCTGGGCCGCGGTCGGCATCACCCCGATGATCGGGGAGAACGACGACCACCAGATCTACGACCAGGCGGACGCCCGTCAGCTGGTCGCCTTCGCCCAGCAGCACCACCTCGGCGAGCTGGCCTTCTGGGACGCCACCCGGGACGCGAACGCCTGCACCGGCGCGCTGTTCAAGTGCACCAACATCGCCCAGCAGCCGTACGAGTTCGCGAAGATCTTCGCCCGGTACGGGGGCTGAGCAGGGGCGCGGCCGGTGGCGGCTCCCCGGATCCGGGGGCTCGGGGAGCTCGGGGCGCCGCCACCGCGGGCGAGCGGTCGGCCACCATCCGCACCGCGAAGGCCGCCAGCGCCGTGCCCATCAGGTACCGGTGGACCCGCTGCCAGAGCGGGCGGCGCGCGAAGAAGGCGGACGCCGAGCCCGCCATCAGCACGAAGACCGCGTTGCCGGCCACGCCGACCAGGATCTGCGTCAGGCCCAGCAGCAGGCTCTGCACGGCGACGTGGCCGCGATCCGGCTCGACGAACTGCGGCAGCAGCGAGACGTACAGGATCGCGATCTTCGGGTTCAGCAGGCAGGTCAGCAGGCCCATGCCGAACAACCGGCCCGGCCCGTCGGCCGGCATCTCCCTCGGCGCGAACGCCGAACTGCCGCCCGGCCGGACGGCCTTCCAGGCCAGCCAGAGCAGGTAGCCGGCGCCCGCCAGCTTGATCGCCAGATAGACCTCCGGCACCAGGGCGAACACCGCCGAGATCCCGGCGGTCGCCGCGAGCAGGTAGGCCAGGAATCCGACGAAGACGCCCGCCAGCGAGATCAGCCCGGCCCGGCGGCCCTGGGCGACGGAGCGGGAGACCAGGTAGATCATGTTCGGGCCCGGACTCAGGACCATCCCCGCTTCCAGCACCGCGATCGCGGCTATCGCGCTGAGGCTCACCATCGTGCTCTCCCCGTTCCCCGCCGTGGGCGCGGCCTGAACCGCCGCGACGTCGCAGCCCAGAGCGCCGCGATCAAGGCCCCATCCTACGAATAATGTGATCTCACTTGTCCGGCGCAGTCGGTACAGTCCCCAGGCATCGCAGCACAGCGCACGAGGGGGCGGCCATGACGGTCCGGGACGACGAGCACACGGCAGCCGACGAGGTCACCGCGGACGAACTCGCCGCCTTCAGCCGAACCCTCGGACGCCTGCGCGCCCTCCCCGCCGACAGCCTGACCCGCCTGCACGCCGAGCGGCAGCTGAAGTCCTTCGTCAGCGAGAGCCGCAAGCGCCGCCGCCAGAGCAGCAAGGACGAGGCCCGGCAGGCCGATGCCGACCTGCTCGCCGCCACCGCCACCGGTGCACGCGACCGCCGCGAGGACGCGCCGCTGGCCGGCGTCCCGGCCGCCCCGCTCGGCGAACTCCGGCTCGGCCGCCGCTGCTACGTCTGCAAACAGCGCTACCGCCAGGTGGGCACCTTCTACCACATGCTCTGCCCCGGCTGCGCCGCCGACAACACCGCCCGCCGCGCCCTGGCGACCGACCTGCGCGGGCGCCGCGCGCTGCTCACCGGCGGCCGGGTGAAGATCGGCTTCCAGCTCGCCTTGATGATGCTGCGCGACGGCGCCGAGCTGATCGTCACCAGCCGCTTCCCGCACGACACCGTCCGGCGCTTCCAGGCCGCCGCCGGCAGCGCCGAGTGGCGCGACCGCCTCACCGTGGTCGGCATCGACCTGCGCGACCCCCGCCAGGTGCTCGGCCTCGCCGAGCAGCTCCGCTCCGACGGGCGCCCGTTGGACATCCTGGTCAACAACGCCGCGCAGACCCTGCGCCGCCCGCCCGAGTCCTACGCCCTGCTGGCCGCCCGTGAGCGGACCGCGCTGCCCGCCGCCTCCACCACGGTCGTCCACGCCCCCGGGTTCCGCCCGATGCCCGCGCTCCGGCCCGCCTGGCCCGCCGCCGAACTCGCCACCACCGACGGCCCTCCGGCGCCCGCTCCGCTGCCCGAGCACGCGGACGAGGCGGGCCTGCTGCCCGACCTCGCACCGGTCAACTCCTGGTCGTCCCGGCTCGGTGCGCTGGACCCGGCCGAGGTTCTGGAGACCCAGCTGGTCAACGCGCTGGCGCCCGCGCTGCTCTGCGACCGCCTGCTCCCGTTGCTGCTGGCCTCACCGCACCCCCGCCGCTACATCGTCAACGTCACCGCGGTGGAGGGCCGGTTCGCCGTCCGCAACAAGACCGCCGGCCACCCGCACACCAACATGGCCAAGGCCGCCCTCAACATGCTCACCCGCACCAGCGCCGAGCAACTCGCCGCCCAGGGCGTCCACATGTGCGCGGTCGACACCGGCTGGATCACCGACGAGAACCCGGCCCCCAAGAAGATCAGGCTGGCCTCCGACGGGTTCCGCACCCCGCTCGACATCGTGGACGGCGCCGCCCGCGTCTACGACCCGATCGTCCGCGGCGAGGCCGGCGCCCCGGTGTCGGGCGTCTTCCTCAAGGACTACCGCGAGGCGGCCTGGTGAGGCCGGGCCGCCTCCCCGGCGCGGCCCGCCGGCGGCTGCGGCGGAGCGCCGCCGTCCAGGCGCGGACCAGCAGGACGAGGTAGCCGAGGACGAGGAGACCGGCGACGGCGGCCAGGACGAACATCATCACCGGGCGCTTCGCGTCGTGGTCGTCCGTCCGGCCGGTCTCCGGATCGACCCAGAGGGGGAGGCGGTCGCCGTCGCGGTGCGGCTCGATGGTCGTCCGGTCCTCCTGGTACTGCCGGCCGTTCAGGGTCCAGGTGTAGCGGCACCTGAAGGGGCTGGTGTCCGGCCCGTCGCCCCCGCTGATCGTGTCGCACTCGCTGAGAGTGGCGGTCACCGGCTCGGTGGTGCGGTCCTGGATCCCGCTCCGCCGCAGGCCCGCGTGGACCCCGCCCACGCAGAGCACGACGGCCAGCAACGCGAGGTAGGCCGTCCCGTAGAGCCAGCCGTCCCTGCTCCGCAGCCGCGGATGGCCGAGCGCGGAGACGGCGAAGCAGATCCCACAGAGGATCCAGCCGCCGCGCGGCAGCGGGCTCCGGCCGTCCGCGGTCGGCCAGACCCCGACGGCCAGGCAGACGCCCGTCACCACCAGGGCCACCGCCCCCACCGTGACCCGGACCCTGCCCAGGACGTTGCCCGCCAACGTGCCCCCCACCAGCCTGGTTTCGACCTTCTCGCCGAACAACCCACCTACCACTGACGGAGGTTGTCCGGCCATCGGTTCCACACCGGACCGCCGCGGGTCTGGGCAGGGCGGGCCGACCTCCTCACAATGAGCATGCCATCGTCCTCACCCGGCCCGCCACACCCGACGGGGGTACCCCACCGTGTCCTTGACCACGCACGCACCGACCACGCACGCGCCGACCGCACCGGCGCCGGCCACCCAGGCGCCGATCAGCCGGCGCGCCTTCACCCGGGCCACACTGCTGGGTGCCCTCACCGCCGCCGGCCTCGTGGCGGCCGCGCCCCGGGCCGCGGCGCTCGGCGGCCAGGCGCTCGGCGGCCCGGCACTCGCCGTCCCGGCCGGAGCGGACTGGCTGGGCGCCGTCGACGCCCAGGCCCCGCTCTCCCGGCTCACGCTGCCCGGCACCCACGACAGTTGCGCGCTGTACGGCGGCGCACTGACACAAACCCAGACCCTCGCCCTGCCGGACCAGTTCGCGGCCGGCGTGCGCTTCCTGGACATCCGCTGCCGCGCCGTCGACGGCGTGCTCGCAATCCACCACGGCCCGGTGTTCCAGCAGATCTTCTTCGGCGACGTCCTCAACCACTGCCTGGCCTTCCTCGCCGCGCACCCGGGCGAGACCTTGGTGATGCGGGTCAGGCAGGAGTACTCGACCGTCTCCGACGCCGAGTTCGGTGCACTCTTCGCCGGCTACCAGGCGCGCTGGCCGGGCCTGTTCTGGAGCGAGGACCGGATCCCCCGGCTGGGCGAGGTCCGCGGGCGGGTGGTGCTGCTGGCCGACAACTCCGGTCTGCCCGGCCTGCGCTGGGGCGGCCCCCGGACGGACATCGAGGACGACTACGACATCGGCACCGTCTTCGAGCTCAACTCCCGCAAGTGGCCCGAGGTATCCGCCCACCTGGACGCCGCCCGCGCCGCCGGCGACGCGCAGCGGCTGTTCCTCACCTTCACCTCCAGCTCCGGCTGGGGCCTGTGGCCGCGCCAGGCCGCCGACGCGATCACCCCGAAGCTGCGCTCCTACCTCGGCGCCCTCGACCGCCCCGCCCGCCCGGTCCTCGGCACCGTCCCGATGGACTTCGTCACCCCGGACCTCGCACGCTCGCTGTACGCGCTCAACTTCGGCGCCTGACCGCCTTCGCCGCACCGCCCGCACCGCGCAGCCCGCACCCCGCACCCCGGCGGCCGGTACCGGTACCGGCCGCCGGGCCATCTCGTCACCGGGTGGCCCGGAGGCCGGTCAGGCGCGCCCCGCCCGCAGGGAGCGGGCCCCGGCCCGGGCGAGCGGGCCCGCGAGCAGACCGGCCGCCGCACCGAGCGCGAGCCCGAGCAGGTCGTCCCAGACATCCTGCGCGTCGCACGCCCGGCCGATCGCCGGCACGGCGTACTGGGCGAGTTCCACCGCGAAGGGCAGTGCCGCCGCGCCCAGCAGGACGGCGGCCGCCCGGCGCCTGGTCCCCGCCAGCGCGGCGGCGAGGCCGACCGGGGCGAACAGCGCGACGTTCAGGTCCGCGTGCCGCGAGGTGAGCCACTCGCCCGGCGGGCGCAGCCCGGCGCCGCCGAGGGCGCAGTGCCGGACGGCATCCCGGGAGAGCTCCCGCAACGACCCCTGGGCGTCGGGCAGCAGGGTCAGCGTCACCACCCCGCCGAGGGCCAGCAGCAGCAGGAACGCGACCGCCCAGTGCGCGCGCAGCAGCCGCCCCACCGGCTGGTTCAGCAGTGCGGCCGGCACCAGCGAGCAGAGCAGCCCGGGCCAGAACATCGGCACGGAGCCGAGAACAGCTTTGATCACGCCTGAACGGACGCCTCGAACGTCCGCCCGGTTCTGCCCCGGTGGCACGGGCACCCGGGCCCGCCCCGCGCCTGCGGGCCCGCCCTCCCCCGCCACCGCTGGGCGGCGCCAACTTCCTTATATCGCACGACAATCATCTATCTCGCTCGATCGAGCGAACTATCCGCCTTATCCACATTTTCGCCTCCCGATGGGGGAACATCAGCACGTCTGCGCCCGAACGATCCCAGTCGGGCGCCACCAACTCCGGCCATTTGGACAAGCCCGTGACTACCTCCGCCCCCGTGTGGGACTGCCCCTTCAACCACACCGAAGGCCTGGAGTTCGACCCGCTCCTCAAGCAACTGCTCACCGAGGACCCGGTCGCCAGGATCCGGCTGCCACACGGCGAGGGCGAGGCCTGGCTGGCCACCCGCTACGAGGACGTCCGCGTCGTCACCACCGACCGCCGCTTCAGCCGCGCCGCCGGCATCGGCCGGGACCTCCCCCGCATGACGCCCGCCCCGATCGCCCAGGTCGAGTCGATCAACCTGATGGACCCGCCCGCCCACAACCGGCTGCGCCGCCTGGTCGCCAAGGGGTTCACCAACCGCCAGGTCGAGCAGCTGCGGCCGAAGACCCAGCGGACCGTCGACGCCTTCCTGGACGGGATGGAGGAGCACGGCTCCCCCGCCGACTTCGTCCACCACCTCGCGAGCCGGCTCCCGCTCGTCACCATCTGCGAGCTGCTCGACATCCCCGAGGAGGACCGCGCCGAGCTGCGCGGCCACGCCGTCGCGATGATGTCGATGGGCCCCGGCAGCGGCGACGGCCAGGTCCGCGCCAAGGCCGCGCTGCGCGCCTACTTCTCCGACCTGACCGCCGCCCGCCGCCGCTCCCCCGGCGAGGACTTGATCAGCGCCCTGGCCACCGCCCGGGACGAGGAGGAGCTGCTGGACGACCAGGAGCTCGCCGTGATGGCCATGGTCCTGCTGGTCACCGGCCACGACACCAGCACCTACCAGCTCAGCAACATCACCTACACCCTGCTCACCCACCCCGAGCAGCTCGCCAAGCTCCGCGCCCAGCCCGAGCTGCTGCCACGCGCCATCGAGGAACTGCTCCGCTTCATCCCGTTCCGCCAGGGCGTCGGCATCGCCCGGGTCGCCACGGAGGACGTCGAGCTCGGCGGGGTGCTGATCCGGGCCGGCGAGGCCGTCCACGTCTCCTACCTGGCCGCCAACCGCGATCCGGAGATGTTCGAGCGGCCCGACGAGCTGGACCTCGACCGCGGCTCGGCCAACCACATGGCCTTCGGCTACGGCACGCACCACTGCGCCGGTGCCCACCTGGCCCGGATGGAGCTCCAGGTGGCCATCGGCAGCCTGCTGCGCCGCTTCCCGGACCTGCGGCTCGCCGTGCCGGCCGCGGAGCTGGACTGGCGGACGGGGTCGATCTGGCGCTATCCGCAGACCCTGCCGGTCGCCTGGTGACCGCCTCCCCGCCGCGCCGGCCCGGCGCCCGTCCGACGCACCCGTAGGCCCTCCAGGGGAGACCCGAATCCATGGCAACACTCTGCCGACCCGCCGTCGCCGTCCCCGAACACGTCATCACCCTGGAGCAGACCCTCGACCTGGCCCGCAGCCTGCACGCCGACCACCCGCAACTCGGCCTGGCGCTGCGCCTGATCGAGAACACCGGGGTCAGGACCAGGCATCTGGTCCAGCCCATCGACGAGACCCTGCGCCACCCCGGCCTCACCATCCGCAACACGGTCTACGAGCGGGAGGCCAAGCGAAGGGTGCCCGAGGTGGTCGAACGCGCCCTCGGGTACGCCGAGTTGGCCGCCCGCGAGATCGACCTGATCATCTACGTGTCCTGCACGGGCTTCATGATGCCCTCACTGACCGCCTGGCTGATCAACAGCATGGGATTCCGCTCCGACACCCGCCAGGTGCCGATCGCCCAGCTCGGCTGCGCGGCCGGCGGGGCCGCCGTCAACCGGGCGCACGACTTCTGCCGCGCCTACCCCGGCGCCAACGTCCTCATCGTGGCCTGCGAGTTCTGCTCGCTCTGCTACCAGCCCACCGACCTCGGCGTCGGCTCGCTGCTCTCCAACGGGCTGTTCGGGGACGCCGTCGCCGCCGCCGTGGTGCGCGGGCGCGGCGGCACCGGCGTGCACATCGAGCGCAACGGCTCGCACCTCGTGCCGCACACCGAGGACTGGATCTCCTACGGCGTCAAGGACACCGGCTTCCACTTCCAGCTCGACAAGCGCGTCCCCGGCACCATGGAGATGCTCGCCCCCGCCCTGCGCACCCTGGCCACCGAACACAGCTGGGACATCTCGGGCCTGGGCTTCTACATCGTGCACGCCGGCGGGCCGCGGATCCTCGACGACCTCTGCCACTACCTCGACCTGGAGCCCGCCGCCTTCCGCTTCAGCCGCGCCACCCTCACCGAGCGCGGCAACATCGCCAGCGCGGTGGTCTTCGACGCCCTCGCCCGGCTCTTCGAGGAGGGCGGGGTCGCGGACGGCACCCACGGCCTGATCGCCGGCTTCGGACCCGGCATCACCGCCGAGATCTCCCTGGGCAGTTGGGCCGGTGTCCCGCTCGAAGCCACCATCCCCCGCCGCCCCCGGGCCATCGACGCCGCCGACCTCGCACTCGTCCCGGCGACGACACCCCTGCTGCGTCCGGCCGGGACTACGATCACCGAATGACCGATACCACGGACCGGCCGGACACCTCCGACAGAGCGGCCCGACTGGCCGCACGCTTCCCCGCGTTGCACGCACCGCAGTACTGGACCTGGGGCCGCTTCGACGCGCAGTTCTCCACCGCGATGCCGCCGGACGAGCTCATCACCAACATCCACCTGGTGGGCTTCTCCGGCGGGCTGGTGGTGCTCTGCCGGGACGACCGCGACCACTGGTTCCTGCCGGGCGGGACGCGGGAGAACGGCGAGTCGATCGAGTCCTGCCTGGTCCGTGAACTGCGCGAGGAGGCGGGCGCGCGCCTGCTCGGCGAGCCGGCCTGGCTGGGGGCCCACCGCTGCGTGACGGACAACCCGGAGCCGTACCGGCCGTGGCAGCCGCACCCCGAGAAGGCCTGGCTCTGGGGCTGGGCGGAGGTGGCGGTGGAGTCCGCCCCGACCAACCCGGACGACGGCGAGCAGGTGGTCGAGGTCCGTGCGGTGGAGCCGGCCGAGGCCCAGCGGCTGCTGGTCGACAGCCATGACACCTGGTGGGGCGAGCTGGTCGGGCTGGCCGTGGAGCTGCGCGGGCGGACGTCCGCCGGCTGACGGCGCACCCGGTCGCCTGCGCCGGTCCCGCACGTCTGTACCGCACGTCGGTGCCGTGCGCCAGCCCTGCGCGCCGGTGCCGCGTGCGGTCCGCGCCGAGGCGGAGCACCGACGGGCCGCGGAGGAGGTCCTCAGCCGGGGAACGACGGACGTACGGCGGGCCGGGGGACTCCGCGTCCACCGGCCCGCCGTACGTCCGTCACCGCCCTCGGCGGCCGGTTCCCGGGCTCAGCGGCGCCCGGAGCGGCGGCCGCCCTCGGAGCCGGACCCGCCGGTCAGGCCGGCCCGGCGCAGCGCGTCGGCCATCGCACCGTTGCCCAGCGGGGCCTGGCCGCCCGAACCGGAGCCGCCGACGGAGCCCGCGCCGGAGCCGCCGCCCGAGCCGCGCCGGTCCTGGCGCGGCGGGCGCGCCTGCCGTCCGCCCCGGTCGCCTGCGCGGTCGCCGCCCCGCTCGCCGCCCCGCTCGCCACCGCGACTGCCGCCCCGGTCGCCGCCGCGCTCCCGGCCGACCTCGTCGTCCAGCCGCAGCGTCAGCCCGATCCGCTTGCGCGGCACGTCCACGGTGGTCACCCGCACGGTGACGATGTCGCCCGGCTTGACCACCTCGCGCGGGTCCTTGACGAAGGTCTTCGACAGCGCCGAGACGTGCACCAGGCCGTCCTGGTGGACGCCCACGTCGACGAAGGCACCGAAGGCGGCGACGTTGGTGACCACGCCCTCCAGCAGCATGCCGACCTCCAGGTCGCCGATCTTGTCGACGCCCTCCTTGAAGGTGGCCGTGCGGAAGGCCGGACGCGGGTCGCGGCCCGGCTTGTCCAGCTCGCCGAGGATGTCGGTCACGGTCGGGATGCCGAAGGTGTCGTCGGCGAAGTCCGCCGGCCGCAGCGCCCGCAGCGCGGCGCTGTTGCCGATCAGCTCGCTCAGCCGGCCGCCGGTGCCGGCGAGGATCCGGCGCACCACGGGGTACGCCTCCGGGTGCACGCTGGAGGCGTCCAGCGGGTCGTCGCCGTCCGGGATCCGCAGGAAGCCCGCGCACTGCTCGAACGCCTTCGGGCCGAGCCGGGCGACGTCCTTGAGCGCCTTGCGGGTCCGGAACGGGCCGTTGGCGTCGCGGTGCGAGACGATGTTGTCCGCGAGCGTGCCGGTGATGCCGGAGACCCGGGTGAGCAGCGGCGCGGAGGCGGTGTTGACGTCCACGCCGACCGCGTTGACGCAGTCCTCGACCACCGCGTCCAGCGAGCGGGACAGCTTCACCTCGCTCAGGTCGTGCTGGTACTGGCCGACGCCGATCGACTTGGGGTCGATCTTGACCAGTTCGGCCAGCGGGTCCTGGAGCCGGCGGGCGATGGAGACCGCGCCGCGGATCGACACGTCCAGCTCGGGCAGCTCCTGCGAGGCGAACGCGGAGGCCGAGTAGACCGAGGCGCCGGCCTCGCTGACCATCGCCTTGGTGAGCTTCAGCTCCGGGTGGCGCTTGATGAGGTCCTCGGCGAGCTTGTCGGTCTCGCGGGACGCGGTGCCGTTGCCGATCGCCACCAGGTCGACGGCGTGCTTCTTCGCCAGCGCCGCCAGCGTGGCCAGCGCGGCGTCCCACTTGTTGGCGGGCTGGTGCGGGTAGATCGTGTCGTACGCGACGACCTTCCCGGTGGCGTCCACGACCGCGACCTTCACGCCCGTCCGGAAGCCCGGGTCCAGACCCATCGTGGCGCGGGTGCCCGCCGGGGCGGCGAGCAGCAGGTCGCGCAGGTTGGCGGCGAAGACGCGCACCGCCTCGTCCTCGGCCTCCTGGCGCAGCCGGCCGCGCAGGTCGATGCCCAGCCGCACCAGGATGCGGGTGCGCCAGGCCCAGCGGACGGTGTCGCCCAGCCACTTGTCGGCCGGGCGGCCGTGGTCGGCGATGCCGAAGCGGGCGGCGATCCGCTGCTCGTAGTCGCTCTCGCCGGGGAGGTCGCCGCCCTCCTGACCGTCGAACGGGGAGAGTTCGAGGTCCAGCACCTCCTCCTTCTCGCCGCGCAGCATCGCCAGGATGCGGTGCGAGGGGAGCTTGGTGTACGGCTCGGCGAAGTCGAAGTAGTCGGCGAACTTGGCGCCGTCCTGCTCCTTGCCGGCGCGAACGGTGGCGACCACCCGGCCGCGCGTCCACATCCGCTCGCGCAGCGAGCCCACCAGGTCGGCGTCCTCGCCGAACCGCTCGACCAGGATGGCGCGCGCGCCCTCCAGTGCGGCGGCCCGGTCGGCCACCGCGTCGTTCAGGTAGGCGTCCGCAACGGCCGCCGGGTCCTGCGTCGGGTCGGCGAGCAGGGTGTCGGCCAGCGGCTCCAGGCCGGCCTCGCGGGCGATCTGCGCCTTGGTGCGCCGCTTCGGCTTGTACGGGAGGTAGATGTCCTCCAGGCGGGCCTTGGAGTCGGCGGCGAGGATCTGCGCGCGCAGCGCGTCGTCCAGCCTGCCCTGCGCCTCGATCGACTCCAGGACGGCCGTGCGCCGCTCCTCCAGCTCCCGCAGGTAGCGCAGCCGCTCCTCCAGGGTGCGCAGCTGCGTGTCGTCGAGCGAGCCGGTGGCCTCCTTGCGGTAGCGGGCGACGAACGGCACGGTCGCGCCGCCGTCGAGCAGGTCGACGGCCGCCTTCACCTGGCCGCCGCGGACGCCCAGCTCCTCGGCGATCTTCCGCTCGATCGCCTGCTGGGCCTGCTGGGCCACCTGTTCGTCTGGCGTGCTCACGAAGCCGGTCACCTTCTCCAGAGTTGCTTTCCCCGTACCCCCGCATTCTGGCAGGTACCCCCGACGCCCCCGCCCGCCCCGTCGCGGCCGGGCGTGGCGCGGGCCCGCCTGGTGCGGAACCCCGTCAGGACCGGTCGCCGACGGTCGTCTCCGGTCGGCCGTCGGCGAGGATCGTGATCAGCCGGGTGCCACCCCGGCTCGTCGCCACGCGCAGCCGGTCCGGTCCGTCCCAGGCGGCCTCGTGGAGGTAGTCGTGGTCCTCGCCGACGTACGTGACCCTCCAGCGGCGGGTGGCGAGACCCGAACCCTCGTCGACGTAGACCAGGTAGAGCGGGTCGGGCCCGAACCCGACCTGGTCCTGCCGGACCACCAGGACGCGGTCCGGGCGCCCCGGCGCGGCCTCGGTGCGCGTGGTCCGGGGGCCGTCCGAGGAGAGGATCCAGAACGGCACGGTGCCCACGCCCAGCACGACCACGGCGCAGCCGAGCCCGCCGCGCACCCACGACGGCCACGGCGAGAACAGCAGCGCCACGATCAGCAGGGCCAGCGCCCACGTCCCGAACAGCAGCGGCTGGTCGAGCCACTCCCTCACCACCAGCAGTCCGCCCGAGCGCCGGTGGAACCGGCCCACCACGGCGGCGCCCACCAACGCGGTCGCGCCCCCGAACGCCCCCCACGCGACCCAACGTCCCCACCTGTTCGCCATCGCCCCACCCTAGTGTTCGAAATACCGCGAACGGCCGAGGAGCCCGGGAGTACAGTGCCGGGCATGTGCGCTGCAGCCCGGATGCATGACGACGAACCGGACATCGACACCGCCCTGGTACGGCGGTTGCTCGCCGCCCAGTTCCCGCACTGGGCCGGGCTGCGGATCGAGCGGGTCGCCTCCGCCGGGACGGACAACGCGATGTTCCGGCTCGGCCCCGAACTCGCCGTCCGGCTGCCCCGGGTGGGCTGGGCCGCCGACAGCGTGGGGCGCGAACAGCGCTGGTTGCCCCAGCTGGCCCCGCACCTGCCGCTCCCCATTCCCGCCCCGCTCGCGCTCGGCCGGCCGGCCGCCGGCTACCCGTGGGAGTGGTCGGTGCTGCGGTGGCTGGACGGCGCCAACCCGGTCGTCGGCGCGACCACCGCACCCGTCCAACTCGCCCAGGACCTCGCCGGGTTCGTCACCGCCCTGCGCGCGGTCGACCCCGCCGACGGCCCGCCGGCCTCCCGGGGCGTGCCGCTGGCCGCCCGCGACGCCTCCACCCGGGCGGCGATCGGCCGGCTGCGCGGGGCGATCGACACCCACGCGGCAACCACCGTGTGGGAGAAGGCCCTTCGGTTGCCGGAACACACCGGCAGACCGGCCTGGATGCACGGCGACCTCTCCCCCGGCAACGTCCTCCTGCGCCGTCAACACCTCAGCGCGGTGATCGACTTCGGGCTGATGGGTGTCGGCGACCCGACCGTCGACCTGATCGTCGCCTGGAACCTGCTCCCCGCCCCCGCCCGCCCGGTCTTCCGCGCCGCCCTGGCGGCCGACGACGCCGCCTGGGAGCGCGGCCGCGCCTGGGCGCTGTCCATCGCCCTGATCCAACTCCCCTACTACCGCACCACCAACCCGGCCCTGGCCGCCAACGCCCGCCATGTGATCCGGGAGGTCCTGGCCGACCGCAGCGTGTGACCGGCCGCGGCGGCCGTCAGCCGATCCCGGCGACCGTCGACGCCAGGGACAGGAGCAGTGCGCCGAGCGCACCGATGCCACCGAGGAGCCGCAATCCGCGCCGGTCGTCATGACGGCGGGCGTAGCGCGTGGTGGCGGCGGCGAAGAGCAGGCCGCCGACGATGAACCACGGCCCCCACAGGTAGAGGTACCAACGGGTCAGCCCGGCCAGATCGGGCTCGACCGCGATGGCCCCGGCCTCGACCAGCAGGCCGTGGAGGACGAAGAGGCCACCGTGCCAGACGAGCAGAACCGTCGCACCCCCACCGCAGAACACCAGGAAGCGGCTGATCCGCAGGCTCCGCCACCGGGTCAGGCCGACCCCGATCAGGGCGCCGAAGACCTTGAGGAGACCGGTCACCCACAGGACGGCAAGAAACCACGGGACGCGGTCGCGAGCGAGTTCCACCAGCGACGGCGCCACGGTCGACCGAGCACCGAAGGTGCCGCCCGTCGCCCAGACGAAGCTGGGCGCCGCGAACAGAAGCCCCCACGCCGCAACGGCGTGGCCCCACCACGGGCCCGGGTGGAGACCCCGTGGACCCCGTACCCGGTGCATGACCGGGCGCACCGTGTCACCCGAAGAACGCATGATCGACATGACTCCACCGTGGCAGCACGGTGACGGCGGCAGATCATCTGCGCGGAGGATCCCCCTCCCCCGTGGGAGCCACTTCCCGCCGCCCGCCCGGGACCGGCGACCCGCTCAGAGAGCGGTCTGGGCCAGGGTCACTTCATCGAGGATCCGAAGGAGGTCCAGCGAAGGCAGCGGGCCTATGATCGCCTCCAAGCGGATGCGCCGTCTCCCAGCGACAGCGCCTCTCTGATCCGCAGTGTGAGGGAAGGACTTCTCAACAGACCCCCGCCAAGCCCCACACGCCCGAGGCTTCGTGGCGAAAGTCCAGCTACAGCGACAACAACGGCGGCAACTGCGTCGAGGTGGCCGACGACCGCCGCGGCCGCCTCGTCCGCGATTCCAAGGACCCCGAGGGCCCCGTCCTCTCCTTCCCCTCCGCCGTCTGGCAAGCGTTCGTCGACGTCGTCCGCGCCGACGAGTTCCCTCCCCCGCAGGCCTCCTGACGTCTCGCAGCTCCAGCTCTCCGACGCCGGGCTCCCCTCGTCTACAGTGATCCGCCGGCCGGTCCGCGTGTGCCGAACGGCCGACCGGCATCACACTGACGAGCTGAGGAGTCCCATGCCATCGCCTCTGGTGTCCCGACGTCGACTGATGGTCGCCGGAGCGGGCGTCGCCGCAGCCGCGGCCGGATCCGTTGCTGTTCCCGGCGCCGCGCGGGCGGACGTCGTCACGAACCCGGCGAACATGCCGACCGGCGCACCGCTGATCGATGTGGCCAGCGGGTCGGCGTCGTGGCTCCCCGACGTCGTCAACCGGGACACCTCGACCACGCTGCAGGGCTTCGCGTTCGACTCGGTCAACGGCCACTTCTTCACGCTGCAGATAGCCGGGGCGAGCCAGGTCGCCTACCTGCGGTCGGGAGCCCAGGTCGCCGTCACGCCGTCCATCAGCGGCGACCAGCACGCCGACTCCGGCGATCTCTGCCTCACCAAGCACGACCTGGCCACCGGCGCCGTCCTGGGCCACATGTACCTGCTCGGCTTCGGGCACGGTGTGTCGCTCGGCATCGAGCCGGCGGTCGGAGGCGCACCGGCCTACGTGTGGACCGAGGCGAACGCGGCCCGGAACGGCTACGGCCAGGAGATCGTGCGGTTCCCGTTCGCGAACGAGACCGTCCTGTGGACCAGCCACCCGGTCGTCCAGCGGCTGGCGTCCCCGGATCCGGCGGCGACCTCGATGACCCCGTACGTCGACGCGACCTACGGGATCCTTCTCCTGCGCTACATGCTCGACGACGCGCACTGGTTCGCCGCCTACGACCTGGCGGCGGCCCGGACAGCCGCGATCAACGGCTCCGCGCTGCCCGGTCCGCTCGCCCGGATCCAGCAGCCGGACCTGTACAAGGCGGACGCCGGCGGTCAGCCGACCAGCGCTCCCGCGACGTTCCAGGGCTTCGCGTCGCACGGCCAGTACGTGTACATGCTGGACGGCGACCCGCGCACGAGTGGCCCGGCGCTCCCGCTCTCCGGCGTGGACAAGTGGTCCATCCACACCACGTCGATGGACCTCAACGGGACGCTCAACGCCCCGGACACCCACTACATCCGGCGCACCCACTCGGAGGCGGACGGGGCTGCCAACCCCCGCGAGCCGGAGGGCATGGCCGTCTACACCGGCCCCCTGGGGCTGCGCCTCTGCTTCGGCATCACGGACAACACCTCGACCGGAACGCGCCAGTTCGACCTCTACTACAAGGCGTGACCTCGCGGGGCTGCTCGGTCTGCCCGGGCAGCTCGGGCCGCTCGGTAGGGTGCGGAACATGACACGGCACATCACCTTCGACGCCCTGC
Organism: Kitasatospora sp. NPDC050463; assembly: GCF_040655255.1. Classification (NCBI taxonomy): domain Bacteria; kingdom Bacillati; phylum Actinomycetota; class Actinomycetes; order Kitasatosporales; family Streptomycetaceae; genus Kitasatospora; species Kitasatospora sp. NPDC050463. The sequence continues at coordinate 31,557 of NZ_JBFAJO010000011.1, read as the reverse complement.
ACAACTTCCGTGACCTGGGCGGATACCGCACCTCTGACGGGCAGTCGGTCCGGTGGCACCGGCTCTACCGGTCCGACTCGCTCGGCAAGCTCTCCTCCCCCGCCGACCTCGCACGGTTCCGGGAGCTCGGCATCGGCACCGTGATCGACCTGCGCTACCCCTGGGAGATCGCCGCCAAGGGGCGGATACCCGAGATCGACGGGGTGGCGTACCACAACCTCTCGATCGAGCACCGGCCGTACGACCAGGCGGAGATCGACCCGGACGTCGACCCCTGGCGCCATCTCGCCGACCGGTTCGCGGAGGTGGCCGAGGACGGGGTGGCGGAGATCCGCCAGGTGCTCGAACTCGTCGCGACGGCGGACCGGCCGCTGGTCTTCCACTGCGCCTCCGGCAAGGACCGTACCGGGCTGATCGCGGCCCTCGTCCTCCACCTGCTCGATGTCCCCGAGGACGACATCGCGGCCGACTTCGCGCTCACCGAGCTGGCCACGTCGCATTTCGTCGCCGACTGGCACGCCGCCAACCCCGGGCGCACGCTGCGCTGGCCCGGGTACGGGCGCGCGCCGGAGGACGTGATCCGCCACGTGCTCGCCGACCTCACCGCCGCCCACGGCTCGGTACGTGCGTATGCCACCGGCACACTCGGCGTCGACGAGGAGCTGATCGCCGCGCTGCGCGCCCGACTGCTCGCCGAGTAGTCGCTCGACAGCGGAAATCAGCCAGGCCCTCGCGGGAATGACAATCGCAAGAAATCAGAGCTAAACAGCTCATCGATCAGTGCTGAACATCCCCGAAAGACCTGGGCCGATTTCCCTTCGGCGAAGTAAATCTTCCGCCACTTCAAATCACCGACTTGCCAAGCCATGGCCCCACCATCCTCACTCTCCGAAGGGCCGGAAATAATAGTTCTGGGCAGCTGTTCGTGCACGCTAGGGTCATTCCCGCGGCGGCTCGTCCGATCGGGTGATCAAGGCCGGTGGCAGTCGAACCTCCGCTCGTTTCTTTTTGCCTGCATGACGCCCGTCGCGGCGTCACCGAAAAGATCGGACGGGATATGCACGCAAAGCACCGCACGCTCGTGCGCGGCATTCTGGTAGCGGCCGCGCTGCTCGGGTTCGCCGGGGCGACGCCGGCCCTCGCGGAGGGCTCCTGGACGTCCCACATCAGCAACTGGGGGCCCGGCTCGGAGTCCCGTCGATGGGCGGACAACGACCGGGACGACGCCGTGACGACGGTGTCGTTCAGGGGCTGCACCACCGACACCAACGACTTCAAGAACGCCGATCTCCAGCTCTACAAGGACGTCTTCGGCCCCGACAAGTCCTACGGCTACCGGCTGAACCGGTGCGACACCTCCGTCTGGGGCGACCAGAGCTCCGGCGAGTACTACTTCGCCCTGGAGGGCGTGCGCTCCGGCGGCAAGCTCTGGGTCGACTCGGTGAGCGCCCAGTACTGAGCCCGGCCCGCTCCTGAGCCGCATTCCCCAGCTGCCGGAGTTTCCGGAACACCCCGAGCTTCCGGAGTTACCGGTGTGCCGACGGAGCCCCCGCCCGTCGGCACATCTCCCCTCCCACCGCGTCGCCCCCGCACCCACCGAGCGAAATGCGTCGGCCCCGCCATGACCCTTGAATTCCACCGCATCGACTTCCGGTACACCCGGAAGGCCGGACTCTTCGCCGGCTTCGCCCTGCGGATCGACGATCCGGCCACCGTCCTGCTGGGCCCCAACGGCGCCGGAAAGTCCACCCTGATGGCGCTGGCCGCCTCCCAGCTCGCCCCGCGACAGGGCTCCGTCTCCTGGCGCGGGCAGACCCCGACCGGGCACCGCGGCCGGGCCGCGTACCGGCGGGCGGTGGCCTGGCTGCCGCAACAGGTGACGCCGGTGCCCGGACTCAGTGTGCGCGAACAGGTCGCGTACTGCGGGTGGTTGAAGGGCATGTCGCGCGCCGAGGCCTGGCAGGCGTCGGCCGGCGCGCTGGAACGGGTCGGCCTGGCCCCGCTCGCCGACCGCCGGAGCCACCGGCTCTCGGGCGGGCAACTGCGCCGGCTGGGCATCGCCGGCTGTCTGGCCCACCGCAGCGAACTGATCCTGATGGACGAGCCGACCGCGGGGCTCGACCCGGCGCAGCGGGGCATGTTCCGCACCCTCGTCGAGGACCTGGCCGGAGAGGTCAGCGTGATCGTCTCCACCCACCAGACCGAGGACCTCGCCGCGACCTACCGGCACGTGGTGGTGCTGGATCAGGGCCGCGTCCGCTTCCAGGGTGGCATCGAGGCGTTCCACGCCCTCGCCACCGGCCCTGACACCGGCCTCGGTACCGGTGCCGGCGCCGAGGCCGCCTACACGCGCCTGGTCGAGCGGGAGGCCTGAGGTGCTGCTGCGCACGGTCCTCCGCACCTCCGCCGGCCTGCGGACACTGCCGTTCCTGGTCGGCTTCGTCCTGGTCGCGCTCGCCGACGACCTCACCGCCTGGGTCACTCCCGCCTACGGCCTCTCCGCCGCCGGACACGCGAGCCTCGCGCTGCCGTTCGCCTGCGCGGCCTGCGCGGCCGCCGGAGCCTGGGAGGGCGGCCGGCTGCACCGGGGGCGGGTCTTCGACCGCTCACCGGTCCGGTCGCCGCTGTCGATCACCGCGCCCGTTCTGCTGCCGGTGGCGGTGACGGGCGGGCTCGGCATGGCCGCGGCCCTCGGCACCACCGCGCTGGCCGGCGGCACGATGACCGGCGCGGTGGCGCCGGGCGTCCTCGCCGTCTGGGTCGGGCTGCTGCTCGCCAACACCCTGGTCGGCTCGATCGTCGGACGGGTCCTGGCACCGGTGGTCGCGGTACCGCTGGCTCTGGTCAGCAGCTTCGTCCTGAACGCCTACCCGGCCTCCTTCGACGCCTACTGGCTGCGGCACCTGGTCGGCGGCGGGCTCTCCGACTGCTGCGCCGTGGACCAGGTCCTCGACCAGAAGGCCGTATCGAGCTCGCTGGCGTTCTCCGGCGCGGTGTGCGCGGCAGCCGTCCTGCTGATCCGGTACCGGGGTGCGCCGGCCGCGCTCGCCGGCGCGCTGGCGGTGACGGCCGCCGGGGTGGCGCTCGCCGCCCAGCCGGCCCAGGGGCTCGGCCCGGAGCCCGTACTGGACCGGCCCGCCACCGCGCTGGTCTGCGACCACGGCCGGCCGCGGGTCTGCCTCTGGCCGGAGCTGGGCGGCACCCGCGCGGGCCCGGTCCGCGACGAGGCCCGACGCGTCGTCACCACCCTGGCCGGACACGGCGTCCCGGTACCGGCGACGCTCACCATGGCGGCCCGCCCGGGGCCGGGCGAGGCGAAGCTGGGCATCCCCACCACGGCCCGCGTGCAGGACGTGGCACCCGGCGTGGTCGGCGGGCTGCTCCCCCGCGCCCCGGACTGCGCCCGGTCCGGCGCCCCCTACCCGGCGGGCGCGGCCGCCGGACCGGTGACCGCCTGGCTCACGGCCAAGGCGACACCGGACTCGCCGGCACCGGACAGGACAGCACCGGAGAGGACAGCCTCGAACGGGACGACAGCGGACACCCGGGGCCGGTTCGGCGCGCAGGACGCCGCGCTCGCCGAACAGGTACTGCGACTCCCCCGGGAGGCCCAACTCGACTGGTACCTGGCGACGACCGAGGCCCTGCGGCACTGCGACACCCCGGCGCCTGCGCTGCCCCCGGGCGGTGCCCGGTGATCTGGTGGTGCAAGGCACGCGCGGTACCCGGCGTCCTCGCCGCCCTGGCCGGGACGTTCGCACTGGGCCTGCTCGTCGGCGACGGCGAACTGCCGGTGCCCGCGCTGCGCGGGCACGCCGGGCACTTCCTGGTGGCGCACGTCATCACGCTGCTGCCCGCGGTGTTCCTGCTGCACGGCCTCGGCCGGGGCGACCTGCGGACGGAGGCCGTCGCCGGGCGCTTCCTGCGCGGCCTGGACGCCGGGCTCGCCCTGGCCGTGGCGACGGCGGGTGCGGCAGCGGGCGTGCTCGCCCATGTGGCCGGAGAGGGCGACCTCGCCCTCGTCCTCGCCCGCAACATCGCCGGCTACCTCGGTTCGGCGTTGCTGCTCCACCCCCTGCTCGGCCACCGTCCAGCCGCCGCCGCGATCGCCGCCGTCCCGCTGCTCTGCTCGGCGGCCGGCTGGCACCCCGACGGCCGCCCCGAACCCTGGGCCTGGCCGCTCCACCCCGCGGCGTCCCCGTACGCCCTCACCGCCGTGGCCCTCACCCTCCTCGCCGGCACCACCTGCACGCTGCTCCGCCACCGCCCGCCGGCCGACCTGCACGTACTGGCCTGACGGCCGGCCCAGGGCCTCGACCTCAGCGCGGTGAGGACCTCGGGAGCCGTTCCTGGACGATGACGCGCTCGCCCTCACCGACGGGCTCCTCGAAGGCGGCGAAGTACTATAGCGTTCCAGGAGCGCGTCGGAGACGGTCACGGTGTTCGCGTCGTTCCGTCGGTTGCGGTCGGCCAGTCGGCTTCGCAGGATTTCGAGATCGGCCTTGAGGCGGACCAGTTCCCATCGGCATCCGTGGCTCTCGATCGCGGCCTTGTACCGGTCCCGGGTGGCCCGGCTCCAGAAGCTGTAGTCGATGACGACAGGAAGCCTCGCCGTCATCAGCCGGATCAGCTCCTCCCACAGCTCCTGCTCCACGGCGGACTTGAGTTGCTCGTACTCCGCCGGGTCGAGGTCGGCCGCGTCGCGACCGATGCGCGCCCACACCCCCTCGTCGATCGACAGCCGGGTGAAGCCGCGGCGTTCAAGGGCCTGCGCACAGGTGCTCTTGCCCGAGCCGGGGAGGCCGCACATCATCACGACGAGGCCGCGCTCCGTACCGTCCAGATGCGGCAGAAGATCCATATCCGTTTCTTTCATACGGGCGAGACCAACGGGCGGTCGCCACTCCGAGCGGATCACCGGCCACCCCACCAGGCAGCCAGGCCGCCCCCGCCGGTGACCAGCGTGATCAGCCAGACGGGCAATCGGTCGACAGTCAAGTGCAGCCCTCCACAGTGGAGTTCAAACTGCGGGCGCGCCTTGCGTTCGGTTGTCCGAGTCATGGCTACATGTATAGGCCGCGGAATCGAAGGTGTCAGGGGACAAGGAGGAACAAAGGCGCACGAAGAACGGCCCGCATTGGACACATGGGCCAAAATCTGTCCCATATATGCGAGTTCAGGCAGATGGACATTGTGGCGTGGAGCGGCAGCACGGGCGGGGAGCGCGCACGGAGGCGTCCGGCCGTCAGCGGCGGCGCGGCCTGCCGCCCGTGCCGCCCGAGCGGCCGGTGTGCGGCTTGCGGTCACCCCGCCCACCGGCGCCCCGGCGTGCGGTGGCCGCCGGGGCGCCGGTGACCTGGGTGACCGTGGTGGCCCAGTGGCCGGGGCGGGTGAGGGCGGGGGGCAGCTTGGTGGCGGCGTCGCCGCGGGCCGCATTGAGCTGGGCCTGGGTGAGGAAGAGCGCGTCGGTGAGGTCGGCGCCGGCCAGCTCGGCGTCCCGGAGGTCGGCCCCGATGAGGTCGGCCATCCGCAGATCGGCGCCGGCGAGGTCGGCCGCGACGAGCAGCGCCCCGCGCAGGTTGGCGCCCCGCAGGTCGGCGCCACGCAGCCGGGCACCGAACAGGTCGGCGCCCCGGTGCTCCTTGCGGCGCGGGACGGCGGCCCGGACCAGCTCGCTCGCCTTCAGCAGCAGCTCGCTCACCCCGTGGCGGTGCGCGGGCACGTCCACCGCCAGGATCTCCGCCGGCGTGCCGGCCGCGAGCCGGTCGGTCTCCGCCAGGGCCCGGCGCAGCTCGGCGTGGACCGGGCGGGCGGGCTCGTAGGTGAGCGCCTCGGTGAGGTACCAGAGCAGTTCGTGCAGCTGCCGCACCACCGGGAACACGTCGACCATCCGCCGGGTGTCCTCCGGCGCCTCGCGCCAGCTCCGGCCGCCGAAGGTGACCTGGGACACGCGCTGGCCGGCCCCGAAGCAGTCGTACACGGTGCAGCCCTGGAAGCCGCTGTCGCGCAGCCGGGCGTGGATGCCGCAGCCGAAGTCGGCCTGCAGGTTGCGGCACGGGGTGCCGGCCGGCTTGTTGACGGCGAAGTCGGCGCCGGCCGCGAACGGCAGCGCGACACAGCACAGCCCGAAACAGCTCCCGCAGTCGGACAGCAGGCTGATGGGGGCGGGCGTGGGCTCGGTCACTGGGCTGGTCTTCCTCCGTACGGCGGCGCCCGGGCGGTCCGGGTCCGCAGGGGCGGTCCGGGTGGCAAGGGGCTGCCGGGATCCGCCGGGGCTTGCGCGAAGTCTGCGAGGGCCTGCGGTAGAGCGTACCGACACCGCCGCCGCGGCCGGGCCGCCCGGGAACCGGGGGACGGGGATCGGCAGTCCGTTAGTGTGGTCGGCCGGTGTCGGTTCGGGTCTGTACGAATCGGGGGCACCGGAGGCACCGGAGCAACCGAACAGTGGAGGAAGCAGGCATGTCCCGGCACGACGTGACGGCGTACCCGGACACCGAGGGCAGCGAGGACGCCCGGAGCGCCGCAGCGGCGCCCGCGGACGGCACCACGCCCGCGGAGGCGGGGACGAAGGCGGCCGAGACCCTGCGCTTCCCGCGCCGCACCCGGACCGCCGCCCTCACCCTGCTCTGCTTCGCCGTCTGCCTCGCGATCGGCGCCCAGCAGTGGACCACCGCCCAGCTGGGCGGTTTCGACCTCGGCATCTTCGACCAGGGCGTGCGCGGGTACGCGCACCTCGGCCTGCCGGTGTCGACGCTGAAGAGCTTCCACCACGAGTTCCCCCCGGACTTCTCCCTGCTCGGCGACCACTTCTCCCCCGTGATCGCGCTGCTGGCACCGCTCTACTGGCTCTGGGACGACCCGCGCTCGCTCCTGGTCGGCCAGGCGCTGCTGTTCGCGGCCGGGGTACCGCTGATCCGCCGGATCGCCGACCGCTGCTTCGCGGACGCCGACCCGCGCACCGCCCGCCGGGCCGCCGACCTGGCGGCGCTCGCCTACGGGCTGGGCTGGCCGCTGCTGGTGGCCTCGCGCGGCGGGTTCCACGAGGTGGCCTTCGCCGTGCCGCTCACCCTGCTGATGCTGGAGCGCGGACTGGCCCGCCGCTACGGCACGGCGGCACTGGCCGGTCTGCTGCTCTGCTGCACCAAGGAGGACCTGGGGCTGGCGGTCGGCGCGTACGGGCTGGTGCTGCTGCTGCGGGCCCGCCGGGACGAGGACCGCGACCGGCGCCGGCAGACCGCCCGCTGGGGCACCGGCTTCCTGCTCGGCGGGCCGCTCGCCTCGGTGGTGGCGATCGCCTGGCTGGTGCCGGCGATGGGCGGGGTGCCCGGTTACTACTGGAACTACGGCTCGCTGGGCACGGACGCCGGCGATGCCGCCTCCAGCGTGCTCGCCGACCCGACCCTGCTAGTCTCGGCCGCCTTCGACGCCCCGCTGAAGCCGCTGCTGCTGCTCTGGATCTTCGGCACCCTGTTCCTCCTGCCGCTGCGCTCGGCGACGGTGCTGTGCGCCCTCCCGCTGCTGGCGGAACGGGTGCTCTCCAGCAACCCGAACCACTGGTCGGTCGCCCGGCACTACGACGCGTTCCTCTGGCCGATCCTGCTGGTCGCGGCGCTGGAGGTGCTCGGCCGCCGGCACGGCAGCGTGCGCACCCTGCGCCTCGGCGTGGCGGCCGCCGCCGTGACGATCGCGGCCGCGCTGCCGCTCGGGGCGGCCAACCTGTTCGTCCCCGCCTACTGGCAGCCGAAGGCGAGCGAGGCCGCGCTGATCCGGGGTGCCGAGCGGATCCCGGACGGCGCCTCGGTCGAGGCCGACAACCAGGCCGCCCCCCGGCTGACCGCCCGTACCGACGTGGTGCTGGTGGACGGCACCCCGCGCGGGCGCGAGTACGTACTGATCCGCTCCGACAAGCGCGCGTTCCCGTTCAAGACCGACCGGGAGCAGGCGGCCCGGATCGAGCTGCTGCTGGCGCACGGCTACCGCCAGCTCTGGTCCGAGGACGGCGTCGTGCTGCTGCACCGGGAGAGCACCGAGCCGGTCCCCGGCGAGCACGTGCCCGGCCCGGACAGCACGGGGTACCAGGACGAGGTGCCGTCCGACGTCGGCCACAACCTCTTCCGGGGCTGACCCGACGGGGCGCCGGCGGCTGCGACTGCTGCTGCTGCTGCTGCTCGAAGCGTCGGGGACGCACCGCCCGGCCGCCGCGGGCCCTCCCGGGTTCCCGGCCCGCCTCCTCGCGACCGCGGTGGTGTGGCGGCCGGACGGCAGCCGGTAGGTTGGCTGGCCGTCGGTGGCGGCGTCCCGTCGGCGGCATCCCGTCGCGCGTCCCGCCGGCGGCGTCCGGAAGGCGGTGGGTGATGGTTGCGCGAGCGGTTGTGGACTGCGCGCTGTACGAGAACGGGCAGCGGCTGCCGGGCGGGATCGAGCCGGCCGAGGCGCTGCGGCGGATGGACGAGGCGCCGGGGCGGTTCGTCTGGATAGGCCTGTACCAGCCGACCGCGGAGCAGTTCGCCGAGATCGCGGCGGCGTTCGAGCTGCATCCGCTGGCCACGGAGGACGCGGTCCGCGCCCACCAGCGGCCGAAGCTGGAGCGGTACGGCGACACGCTGTTCCTGGTGCTCAAGACGATCACCTACGTCGACCACGACCGGGTGACGGCGACCAGCGAGATCGTGGACACCGGCGAGATCATGGTGTTCGCCGGTCCGGGTTTCGCCATCGTGGTCCGGCACGGCAGCGCGCGGTCGCTGACCGGGGTGCGACGGGACCTGGAGGCCGCGCCCGAGTTGCTGGCCCTCGGCCCGGCCGCGGTCCTGCACGCCGTGGCCGACTCCGTGGTCGATCAGTACCTGGAGGTGGCCGACGCCTTCGAGCGGGACGTGGAGGAGCTGGAGTCCGCGGTGTTCTCCCCCGAGCGCACCGACGACGCCGGCCGGATCTACCAGCTCAAACGCGAGCTGCTGGAGTTCAAGCGGGCGGTGGTACCGCTCGGGGCGCCGTTGCAGCGCCTGTGCGACGGCTCGCTGCCGCAGGTGCCGACCGGGATCACCGCGTACCTGCGGAACGTCGCCGACCACCACGCGCAGGCCCGGGAGCGGATCGCCGCCTTCGACGAGCTGGTGGGCGGCATCCTGTCGGCGAGCATCGGCCGTCTGTCGCTTCAGCAGAACACCGACATGCGCAGGATCAGTGCCTGGGCGGCGCTCGCGGCGGTGCCCACCCTGGCGGCCGGGGTGTACGGCATGAACTTCGACCACATGCCGGAGCTCCACTGGACGTACGGCTACCCGGCGGTGGTCCTGCTCGTCGCCACGGTGTGCGTGTTCATCTTCCGCGCGTTCCGGCGCAACGACTGGCTCTGACGGCGAGCACGGCGCGGCGAGCACGACGAGCACGGCGCGGCGAGCACGGCGGCACCCGCGGGGGCACCTACGACGGCGGTCACGGACGCCGTCCGCCCGGGCCGGGCGGACGGCCGGTGCGGACGGCCCCGGTCAGCCCTCGTAGGGCAGCAGCTCGGCGCGCTTCGGCGGCCGGCCGTCGCCGGAGGACCGGCCGGTGAGGCGGCGGCCGATCCAGGGGCCGAGGTGGGTCCGGGCCCAGCGGGCGTCGGCGGCCAGCTTCTCCGCCCGGCGCGGCGGGGCGGCGGCCGGCAGCGGGGCGCGCCAGTCGAAGGCGGCGGGGCGGCCGAGCGCCTCCAGGACGGCCTCGGCGACCCGGCGGTGGCCCTCGGGGGCGAGGTGCAGACGGTCCTCGGCCCAGAGGCGGCGGTCGTCGAAGCAGGGGGCGGAGAAGAGGTCGACCACCGCGATGCCCGGGTCCTGGCCGAGCTCGTGCACGAAGCCCTTCATCCGCAGGATGGCCGGGAGCAGCCGCGCGCTGCCCGCCATCCGGCGGGTGGGGTCGGTGCTGGTGAACAGCACCACGGTGGCGCCGGTGGCGCGCAGCGCGCCGGCGGAACGGCCGAGCAGGTCCTCGACCCGGGCGATGTCGCAGCGCGGCCGCAGCACGTCGTTGAGGCCGCCGGCCAGGGTGACGAGTTCGGCGCGCATCGCGGCGGCGGTGGCCAGTTGCTCGTCGTGGATCTGGCCGATCAGCTTGCCCCGGACGGCGAGGTTGGCGTACCGGAAGGCGCCGGCCGGCTGCTCGGCGGCGAGCCGGTCGGCGACCCGGTCGGCCCAGCCCCGGTACTGGCCGTCGGGGAGCAGGTCGTCGCACATGCCCTCGGTGAAGGAGTCCCCGACGGCGACGTAACTGGTGTACCCGGTGGTCTCGGTGGGCGCGCCGGGCGCGCTCTGCCCCAGTGTGTTCTCCATGGCTCGACGATCGTACGCGCACCTCCACCGGATCCCGGGGACACCCCCCGGAACGACCGGGTGGCGGGAGGTCCCCGCTCGACGGCGGCGGCAAGCGAACGGCGACCGGTCGTTTATCGGCCTCCGGCAGAGTGGGTCGGGCCGGGAGGGGACGCCCGGCGAGCACCGGTGCCGGACCGACGGCCGCCGGACGACCGGCAACGGGGGAGCCGGTCGTCGGAGTCCGACGGATCCGCCGCCGGTACGGAGGGTTCGCGCAGCTCCACCCGGAACTGCGCGAACCCGGTCCGCCCCGTCTCCCCGGAGCGGCGAGGTTCGGAGACCACCGCGTCAGGAACTCCGGAGAACTCCTGATCCATGGGGCCCTAGCCCGCCAGCACCGCACCGTCCTCGGCGTTCTCGCGACGGCCGGCCGTAGCGGGGGCGCTCTCCGAACCGCCTCCGGCGCTGCCCGCCGCCCCCGTGATCCAGTGCTCCCGCACCGCGTCCGTCGGGCGCTGCTCGCCGAGCAGGCCGAGGCCCCACGCGCCGAGTGCGTCGATCACCCCGCGCAGCGTCGCGCCCCGCTCGGTGAGCTCGTACACGGTGGCGTTGGCGGGCCGCTCCAGCCGGCGGCGCAGCACCAGGCCCTCGCTCTCCAGCTGCTTCAGCCGTGTGGCGAGGATGTCGGTGGAGACGCCGGGCAGGTCGGCGTGCAGGTCGGTGTAGCGGCGCGGGCCGGCGAGGAGTTCACGGACGATCAGGAGACTCCAGCGCTCCCCCACCGCGTCCAGGGCGCGGGCGACGGCGCAGTACTGGTCGTAGCTTCGGCGTGACATGTGGATCAGCATAGCCAAAAGGTTGGACTTTCCAAGTACTTACTTGGTAGAACAAAGCAACCAGAACGTGCGGGGTGACCGGTCGGGAGGCCTCAGATGGAGTTTCGGCAGTCCAGCAAACTGACGGACGTGTGCTACGAGATCCGCGGCCCGGTGGTCGACCGGGCCAACGCGCTGGAGGAGGCCGGGCACAGCGTGCTGCGGCTGAACACCGGCAACCCGGCGACGTTCGGCTTCGAGGCGCCGGAGGAGATCCTCCAGGACATCATCCGCAACCTGCCGAACGCCCACGGCTACAGCGACTCGCGCGGCATCCTGCCGGCCCGCCGCGCGGTGGTGCAGTACTACCAGCAGCGCGGCGTCGCCGGAGTGACCGTCAACGACGTCTACCTCGGCAACGGCGTCTCCGAGCTGATCCAGATGGCCGTCACGGCGCTGGTCGACGACGGTGACGAGGTACTCGTCCCGATGCCCGACTACCCGCTCTGGACGGCCGTGGTCCGGCTGGCCGGCGGCAAGGCCGTCCACTACGCGTGCGACGAGCAGGCCGAGTGGTACCCCGACCTCGACGACATCGCGGCCAAGATCACCCACCGCACCAAGGCCATCGTCGTCATCAACCCCAACAACCCGACCGGCGCGGTCTATCCGAAGGAGCTGCTGGCAGGCATCCTCGACCTCGCCCGCCGGCACCAGCTGATGGTCCTGGCCGACGAGATCTACGACAAGATCCTCTACGACGGCACCGAGCACCACTGCCTGGCCGCGCTCGCCGAGGACGTCCTGACCCTCACCTTCAACGGCCTCTCCAAGTCCTACCGGGTGGCCGGCTTCCGCAGTGGCTGGCTGGTCGTCTCCGGGCCCAAGCAGCACGCCACCGACTACCTGGAGGGCCTCACCATGCTCTCCGGAATGCGGCTCTGCCCCAACGTCCCGGCCCAGTACGCCGTCCAGGCCGCGCTCGGCGGCCACCAGTCCATCAACGACCTCGTCCTGCCCACCGGCCGGCTCGCCGAGCAGCGCGACGTCGCGTTCAAGGCGCTGAACGAGATCCCCGGCGTCAGCTGCGTGAAGCCCAAGGGCGCGCTGTACGCGTTCGCCAAGCTGGACCCGGCGGTGCACCGAATCGTCGACGACGAGCAGTTCGTGCTGGACCTGCTGCTCCGCGAGAAGATCCACGTCGTCCAGGGCACCGGCTTCAACTGGCCGCGCCCGGACCACTTCCGCTTCGTCACCCTCCCCCGGGCCGACGACCTGGAGACGGCGATCAACCGGATCGGACGCTTCCTCACCACGTACCGGCAGGTCTGACGGCCCCCCGGCGGCCGCTCCACCCCGGCACCCCGGGGCTGCGGGGGGCTTCAGGCGGGCGGGAGCGCGAGGACGAACCGCCGGCCGCCCCGGAGGAGCACGACGGCCCGTCCCACGGAGGCGACCTCCACGGCTCGTAGGCTTGTCGCCCATGACCGTCCTGCGCTCCGCCGCCCTGTTCGCCCTCGCCGCGCTCGCCGAGATCGGCGGCTGCTGGCTGATCTGGCAGAGCGTGCGCGAGGCGCGACCGTGGTGGCTGGCCGGGCTCGGGGTGGTGCTGCTCGGCGGGTACGGCTTCGTCGCCGCGCTCCAGCCGGACAGCTCCTTCGGCCGGGTGCTGGCCGCGTACGGCGGTGTCTTCGTCGCCGGTTCGCTGCTCTGGGGCGTGCTGGTGGACGGCTTCCGGCCCACCCGTTACGACGTGGCCGGGGCGCTGATCTGCCTGGCCGGGGTCGCCGTGATCATGTACGGGCCCCGGCGCTGATCCGCCCGACCGGCGTGCCGCCCCCCGGCGGCACGCCCCATGACACTGCGCGCCACATGGCACCGTGCGCCACGTGACGTCGTGCGCCACGTGGACCTCATGCGCCACCTGACGCCGTGCGCTACTTGACGCCGGCCGCCTCACAGGCCTCCGCGAACGGTGCGGCGCAGATCTCCGACGCCTTGTACAGGCCGCCGCCGACCACCGTGACCTGCACCTTCGCCTTCGTCACCACGATCGGGGTGAGCAGCAGCGAGGGGATCCGCTGGCCGCCGCTGTCGACGCCCGAGTTGGCCGCCGCGTTGATGTCCATGCCCTTCAGCAGCTGGACGGCGATGCTCCCGGCGGCGTCCGCCTCGGGCTTGTACGGCTTGTAGACGGTGTAGGCCTGCTCGCCGGTGAGCACCCGGCGCACCGCGTCGAGGGAGGCGTCCTGGCCGCCGACCGGGACGTTCTTGATCCCGGCCGCCTTCAGGGCCTCGATGACCGAGGCGGCCATGCCGTCGTTGGCCGCGTACACGGCCTGGAAGCCGTCCTTGCCGAGGTTCCGGATGGCCTCGTTCGTCTTCGCCAGGGCCACCTCCGGCTTCCACTCGCCGGACTGCTCGTAGGCGATCTTCTTGACCCGCCCGTCCAGGGCCCGGTGCGCGCCGGCCTTGAACATCGCCGCGTTGGGGTCGGACTCCGCGCCGTTGATCATCACGACCGTGGCGGCGGCGGCCTTCGGGCCGAGCGCGTCCAGCAGGGCCTGGCCCTGGATCTCGCCGGTGCGCTGGTTGTCGAAGGAGACGTACGCGGCGACCTTGCCCTCGGCCAGCCGGTCGTAGGCGACGACCTTCACGCCCTTGGCGGCGGCGGCGTCCACCCAGGAGGCCGTGATCTTGGCGTTCACCGGGTCGAGCAGGACGACCTTGACGCCCTTGGCCAGCAGGTCGTCGAACTGCTGCTTCTGGCGGGTCTCGTCGCCGTCGGCGTTGGCGTAGTCGACGACGCACCCCGTGCAGAGGGAGGCCACCGTGGACTCGATCAGCGGCTTGTCGAAGGCCTCGTACCGGGTGGAGGAGGTCTTCTCGGGCAGCAGCAGGCCGATGGTCCTGCTCGCGACGCCGTTCGACTTCGGTGCTCCGTCGCTCTGGCCGCAGGCTGCGAGGGCGAGAGCCAGCGCCAGCGTGGCCGTGCCGGCGGCGGCGCGACGGGTCGTTCTGTTCATGGTGGGTGGTGCCTCCTGACTGCGCCGCGTCATTGCGGCAGAGGACGGAGTCAAGCCGCGCGCGACGATTCCGTCAATAACTGAATGGAAACTCGGAGCGCAACTGCTCGATTCGTTATGAAGTGAAGACCTTGCGCACATTCGTGCACGACGTCCGCGAAGCCTTCGAAGATCGGCATCAACTCTTCAACAACGCAGGAGCGGCGACCGCCCGGCCACCCCGCCCGGGCATAGGGTGGCGGCGACCGCGCCGCCCACCCGAAGGACCGGACAACGATGGCGAAACCACCCGAAGTCGGCTCCCCCGCCCCCGAGTTCACCCTGCCCGGTGTGCTGCTCGACGAGCAGGCCGGCACCGCCGAACGCCGCGAGTACCGGCTCGCCGAAGCCAAGGGCAGCCCGCTGGTCCTGGTCTTCTACCCCGGCGACGACACCCCCGTCTGCACCAAGCAGCTCTGCTCGTACAGCTCCGACCTGGACCGCTTCCGCGGACTCGGCGCCACCGTGTGGGGAATCAGCCCGCAGGGCCTGGACAGCCACGAGCAGTTCGCCCGCAAGCACCACCTGGGCTTCCCGCTGCTCGCCGACCCGGACCGGACCGTCGTCCGCGCCTACGGCATCGCCGTCCCCGGGCTCGGGCTGCGCCGTTCGGTGTTCGTCCTGGACGGCGACGGCGCGGTCCGCTGGAAGCACGTCGCCCTCGCCGGGCTGACCTTCCAGCACAGCGACACCCTCGCGGCGCAGCTGGCCGCACTCGGGTAGACCCACCGCCACGGCCCCGACCCGACCGGCCCGAACCGGACGGGCCGGACGGGCCGGACGGGCCCGCGAACGCCGGTGGCCCGGCCGGGAATCCCCGGCCGGGCCACCCGAACGTGCCGGGGCGCACTACCAGCCCCAGCCGCCGCCCTCGCCGTCGTCGTCGGTGGCGCCGTCCCAGCCCTCGCCGACCTTGCGCAGGATGGTGTAGTGGTCGACCTGCGTGCCGTTCTCGGCCAGCGCGGTCACCTTCATCGACGACTTCTGCCCCAGCTGCGCCGGGGTGACGTCGACCTTGAGGAAGGAGTAGCCGGTGTAGCGCACCCGCGACCACTCGACCTTCTCGGTCACCTTCACCCCGCCCTTGGCGAAGTGGTAGGTGTCCACCGAGTCGAGCCGGTTCTCGTGGCCCTCGTAGGTGTCCGGGGCGTCGAAGCCGTACAGGCTGCGGCCGGCCGCGCCCGCCGTCACGTACACCACGCCGTCGGTGGCCGGTTCGAGGGTGGCGCCGCTCGGCACCGCCTTGGAGACCTTGTTGCCGAGGATCGCGTCGGTGCGCTCGTAGACGTGGTTGTGACCGTTGATCACCAGGTCCACCCGGTACTTCTCGAACAGCGGCACCCAGGCCTCGCGGACCCCACCCTCGGAGGCGTGCTGGTGGGTGGTGGAGAAGGCGCAGTGGTGGAAGAAGACCACGACGAAGTCGACGGTCTCGTCGTTGCGGAAGTCCTTCAGCGTGCGCTGCAGCCACTTGGTCTGCTTGCCCGCCGAGATGCCCAGGTTGGCCGGGATCTCGTAGGAGACGTCGTTGGCGTCCAGCGAGATGACGCCGACGTTCTTGTAGCGGAAGGAGTAGACGCCGGGGACGGTGCGCGGGTCCGGGCCGTTGTCCGGCAGGAAGAAGCGGTTGTTCTCGCCGCCGTACCCGTTGGGCGAGTACCAGGCCTCGATGTCGTGGTTGCCGTAGGCGACCATCCACGGCACCTTCGACGCCACGGTCTCGGTCTGCACCAGGAAGTCGTCCCAAGTGCGGGCGTTGTAGACCGACTTGTCGGAGTCCCGGCCGGAGCCGGCCGGGTCGGCGTAGCAGATGTCACCGGCGTGCAGGTGGAAGGCCGGGTTCTGGGCCAGGATGACGTGGTCGTTGCCGGCCGCGTGCGCGCTGACGCCCTGGTCGCCGAAGGCGGTGAAGGTGAACGGCTCGTACACCTTGCCCCAGCGGTGGTCGCGCGAGGGCGCGGTGCGGAAGGTGCTCAGGGTGGAGATCGCCTGCTTCGAGGCCGGGTCGAAGCCCTGGTGGCCGACGCCGTAGTAGTACGTGGTGTCGGGCTGGAGGTCCTCCAGCGCGACGTGCAGGTAGTACTGGTCCACCGGCTGGCCGGTCGGCGTCAGCGCGGGGGTGTGCAGGGCTCGCACCTCGGCCTGGACCTTGTGGCTGAGGTCCCACGGCTGCCTGCCGTATCGCAGGAACGGCTTCTTCACCGGGGCCGGGACCTGCCAGGAGACCCGGAACTGGGTGTCCGGCTCGGGACCGAAGGCGAGGTGACGACCGATCGGGGCGACGAGCGCGCCGTCCACGCCCTCGGCCGCCCCGCCCGTCAGCAGCTGCGGGGAGGCCGGCGCGGCGGTCGCGGTGCCGCTGCCCAGCGCACCGCCCACCGCCAGGGCGCCGACGGTGACGGCGCCGGTGCGCAGCATCCGGCGACGGGAGAAGCGGGCCCGCAGGTACTCGTGCTGCTCGGCCGTGCTCATGCGGTCGGCGAGCTTCGCGGGCACGCCCATGTTGGGGATATCCATGGGCGGGACTCTGTCAGCGGAGCGTTGACCGGACACGGACGTACGGTGAACGCGCCCCGGCGTACCGGTCAGTCGAACACCAATGTTCGACCATGTCCCGGCAAAGCCGCCGCGGCGGCGGGGCTCGTCCGGGCGGCGGAGCTCACCGGGGTGGCGGGGCGATCTCGTCCCAGCTGGAGGGGGCGCGGTTGCCGGTGCCGTCACAGGTGCGGCAGACCTCGTCGCGGTAGGCGTGCTTGGCACCGGCCGCGTCGACCCGGTAGCGGACATAGACACCGGTGCCGTCGCAGAGGAAGCAGTTGCCGCCACCGCCGCCGACCTCGGTGGTGCCGGTGCCCTGGCAGGTGCGGCAGCTGAGACCGGCGGTGCGGCCGGTACCCGCGCAGATGCGGCAGACCGTGGTCACGTCGAAGTTCCTCCCAAGCCGGGGCGCCCGGTAAATGGTAGTGCCCCGGCCCGCCGCGCGGACCGCCCCGGAGCCGGACGGTCCGACGGGGCCGGGACCGCCGGTTCGGGCCTCAGTCCGGGAGGCCGTCCCGGATCCGGCGGGAGACGGTGACCTGCTGGAGGTCGAGCAGCCCGGGCGGCTCGACCAGGCCGGGGCCGCCGGCGTGCACCCACTCGGCTATCTCCTCGACCATGTCGTCCGCCAGGACCCAGCCCAGCCAGACCGGGCGGCCGCCCGCCGCCCGGCCCTCGCTCGACGGGCCGACCACCACGACGTTGGAGTGCGCGCACGCGTCCAGGCACTTGACCGCGCGGACCCGGCCCGCCGCGCCGACCGCCTCGCGCAGCCGCTCGTACTGGCCCGCGTGGTCGACGCCCGGGTGCTTCTCCTGGGTGCCGCAGCAGCAGCCCCGGCAGACGGTGACGGTCACCGGGGCCGCGGCCCCCTTGGTGCCACCGCGCTCGCGGTCTCGACGGCTCATCGGCTCAGCACTCCTCGTGGTTCCCGGCCCCGCCGTTCGGGGCTTTCTGACGGAGGGCCCGCAACCACGCCCGTTCGCGCAGCAGCCGCAGGCCGTTGAGGCCGACGATCACGGTGGAGCCCTCGTGCCCGGCGACACCGAGCGGCAGGGGCAGCGTACCGGCCAGGTCCCAGAGCACCAGGGCGGTGATGAACGCCCCGGCGATCACCAGGTTCTGCACGACCAGCCGGCGGGCCCGCCGGGACAGCGCCACCACCGCCCCGACGGCGGTCAGTTCGTCGCGCACCACCACCGCGTCGGCGGTCTCCAGGGCGAGGTCGGAGCCGGCCCGGCCCAGCGCGACCCCGCTGTGTGCGGCGGCCAGCGCGGGTGCGTCGTTGACGCCGTCCCCGACCATCAGCACCCGGCGTCCGCGGTCGGCCAGTTCGCGGACCGCCGCCACCTTGTCCTGGGGCAGCAGCCCGCCCCGGACGTCGGTCAGGCCGACCTCCCGGGCGAGGTGCTCGGCGGCGCGCCGGTTGTCCCCGGTGAGCAGCACCGGCGGGCGGCCGGTGAGCGCGGTCAGGCCCCGGACGGCGGCCGCGGCCTGCTCGCGCGGGCGGTCGGCGAGGCCGAGCACGCCGACGGGTTCACCGTCGCGCAGCACCAGGACGGCGGTGCGGCCGTCCTCCTCCAGCTCGGTGACGGCGGGGAGCGCGCGGTACGGGCCGGGGGCGCCCACCGCGACCACCGCGCCGGCGACCACGGCCCGCACGCCGACGCCCGGCGTGGGGGTGAAGTCGGTGGCGCCGGGCGGCACCAGGCCGCGCTCGCGGGCGGCGGCGACCACCGCCCGGGCCAGCGGGTGCTCGCTGGGGTGCTCGGCGGCGGCCGCGAGGGCCAGCAGCTCGTCCCCGGTGACACCCAGCGGGCGCAGCTCGACGACCCTCGGCGTGCCCTCGGTGAGGGTGCCGGTCTTGTCCAGGGCGACGGCGTCCACCTGGCCGAGCCGCTCCATCACCACGGCGGACTTGACCAGCACGCCGTGCCGGCCGGCGTTGGCGATGGCGCAGAGCAGCGGCGGCATGGTGGCCAGCACCACGGCGCACGGCGAGGCGACGATCATGAACGTCATGGCGCGCAGCAGGGTGGCGGTCAGCTCCGCGCCGAGCGCGAGCGGGACGGCGAAGAGCAGCAGGGTGGCGACCACCAGGCCGGCGGCGTAACGCTGTTCGACCTTCTCGACGAACAGCTGGGTGGGCGCCTTGGTCTCGGAGGCCTCCTGCACCATGGCGACGATCCGGGCGATCACGGAGTCGGCGGCGTCCCGTTCGACGCGGATCCGCAGCGCGCCCGCGCCGTTGAGCGTGCCCGCGTACACCTCGTCGCCCACCGACCTGGCGGCGGGCAGCGGCTCGCCGGTGATGGTGGCCTGGTCGACCTCGCTGCTGCCGTCGAGCACCCGGCCGTCGGCGCCGATCCGCTCACCGGGGCGGACCAGCACGGTGTCGCCGACGGCGAGTCCGGCGGTGGGGACGGTCTCCTCCCGGCCGTCGGGGGCGAGCCGGCAGGCGGTGGCGGGGGCGAGGTCGAGCAGGCCGCGGACGGAGTCGGCGGTCCGGGCGGTGGCCAGCGCCTCCAGCGCGCCGCTGGTCGCGAAGATCACGATCAGCAGGGCGCCGTCCGGCACCTGTCCGATGGCGGCGGCGCCGAGTGCGGCGACCACCATCAGCAGGTCGACGTCGAGGGTCCGCCCGCGCAGCGCCCGCAGTCCGGCCAGGGCCGGCTCCCAGCCGCCGGCCAGATAGGCGGCCGCGTACAGCGGGCCGGAGGCCCAGTCCGGGCCGTCGAGCAGCCGCACGGCGAGTGCGGCCAGGAAGGCGGCGGTGGCGGCGGCCGCCCAGCGCGTCTCGGGCAGGGCGAGCACCCGGGTGCGGCGCGGCCGCGCCGTCGCGGGGGCGGCGGCGGCCGGTGGTCGGGTGAGCAGGGCACTGGACAGGGGCGTGGCGGACATGGCCGTCACCATACAGGAACACATGAACAAGCTTTCATCCTTTGGCCGACCGCTGCCCGTAGGATGCCCCCATGGGACACGCAGCCGCCGAGAACACCGTGCCGCAGATGCGCCTGGACGCGTCCAACGCGGCCAAGGTGGCGAGCACCCTCCAGGCCCTCGCCACCCCCTCCCGCCTGCTGATACTCGCCCAACTGCGAGAGGGCCCGCGGGCCGCCACCGAACTCGCCGACGCCGTCGGCATGGAGCAGTCCGCCTGCTCCCACCAGCTCCGCCTGCTGCGCAACCTCGGCCTGGTCGTCGGCGAACGCCGCGGCCGCTCGGTGGTCTACTCCCTCCACGACGACCACGTCGCCGCCCTGCTCGACCAGGCCGTCTACCACGTGGACCACCTGCGCCTCGGCGTCACCGACGACCGCTAGGGCCCGCCCGGTCGATCGCGCCCGGCGCGGCCACACCCGCACGGCCGCACTCTCTCGGCGCGGCCCGGCGCCCGGCGCAGTCCGACGTCAGCCCTTCCCCGCGGCCCGGTCCTGGGCCTCCAGTACCGCGTCGCCGTGCCGAAAACCCCATGCCCCCAGCGCCTCCAGACTCGGCAGCAGGGTGCGACCGAGCGGGGTCAGGGCGTACTCGACCCGCGGCGGCACCTGGGCGTAACTGCGGCGCTCCACCAGGCCGTTGAACTCCAGTCGGCGCAGTGTCTCGGTGAGCACCTTGGCACTGATGCCGCCGATCCGCGCCCGCAGTTCGCCGGGGCGCTCGGGGGCGTCGCGCAGGGCCCAGAGCACCACCGAGTTCCAGGTGTTGGCCAGCAGGTCGAAGGCGAGCCGGGCCCGGCAGTCCGCCAGGAACGCCTCGCCCGCCACGTCGTCCGCCGCCATCGACGCCCCCGTCCTCTCCGGTCCATCACGCACCGATCGGTAACCATCGCCGTTCCTAGAGTCATCCCGAACCGGCCGATCGGGCCGGAGCGGGAGAGGATCGCACATGCGGATCGGCATCATCGGAGCGGGGAACATGGCGCAGGCGCTCGGCGGCCAGTGGGTCCGGGCCGGGCACGAGGTGGCGTTCGGCGCCCGGGACGCCGGCCGCGCCGCGGCCGCGGCACGGCGGCTGGGCGAGGGCGCGCGGGCACTGGAACACCCGGCCGCGGCCGCCGAGTTCGGCGAGGCGGTGCTGCTCGCCGTCCCGGCCGACCGGGTGGAGCAGGTGGTCGCGCAGGCGGCCCCGCCGGCCGGCCGGGTGCTGATCGACTGCACCAACCCGATCGCGGCCGGCACGCTCGCCCTCACCACGGCCGGCGGGCCGTCGATGGCCGAGCGGATCGCCGCCGCCGCACCCGGCGCGCATGTGGTGAAGGCGTTCAACGTCTGCCACGAGAGCGTCTGGCGGCGCACCCCGCCGGTCTTCGACGGGCACCCGCTGGCCGTCCCGCTCTGCGGGGACGACCCGGCCGCGGTCGCCCTGGTCGGCCGGCTGGCCGCCGACCTCGGTGCCGAACCGCTGCCGGCCGGCGGCCTGGCCCGGGCGGGGCTGCTGGAGGCGGCGACCGCCTTCGCCATCGGCCTCTGGCTCGCCGGAGTGGACGCCCGGGCCGTCCTCCCGCCGCTGGCGTACGCGGGCGGGGAGGGCTGAGAGGCCCGGGGTCACAGCGCCGGGATCGGGACTCAGGGGATCCGCCACTCCTGGTACTTGTTGCCCGGGGTGCAGGCGGTCATGGTGACCTGCTTGCCCGCGCCGTTGTCGGTCAGGCAGGTCGAGCCCATGTAGTCCTTGAGGTAGTAGACGCCCGAGGTGCTCGCGCCGACCACCGACCAGTTGTTCATGAAGCTGAACCCCGGCGAGAGCAGCACCTTCGTGTTCGACTGGTTCGAGAAGTCGGCGTCCTGGACGAGGGCCGGGCCGCTCAGGTTGCACGGGTAGATCTGGTACCAGCCGCCGGGGTTCGGTGCCGAGCGGACCCAGCCGTAGGCGGTCGTCCCGCCCATGACGGCCGCCGCGCCCGGCGCCGGGCTGTCGGTGGACAGGCCGAGCTTCTGACCGTCGGCCACGTTGACGATGGCTCCCCAGTTCGCGCCGCCGCACCCGGCGGGCACGGTCGGGGCCGGCGGATTCGACGTGGGCGGGTTGGGGACGGGCTGGGTGGGCGCGGGCGGGTTGGGTGCGGGCGCCGACGGCGCGGGCTGGTTGGGCGCCGGAGCGGGCGGGGCCGGCTGGTTGGGCGCGGGTGCGGGTGCGGCCCCGCCACCACCGCCGGCACCGCCACCGCCGCTGCTGCCGCTACCAGTGCCACCGCCGCCGCCCGTCTTCGGCGCAGTGCCACCGGCCCCGCCGGACGAACCACCGGACGACCCGGTGCCGCCCGCCACCGCCCCGCCGCCGGGATTGGGCACCGGGGCCACGGGCTGACCGCCGGTGTTCGGCGCGGGGGTGGTCTCGGGCGGGGCGGGCGGCGGGGTGGCGGGCGTCGTCTCCCCGCCCGGCGGCGTGGTGGCGGCCGGCTCGGTGGGCGACGCTTCGGCCGTCGGCGCGTCGGTGATCGTGGTGGCGGACACCGAGACGGCGGGCTGCGCGCCTGGGGTCTGCCCCTGGGAACGGAACGGGCCGGCGTCGATCAGCAGGACGGTGGCCGCGCCGCTGGTGATGATCACCGGGACGACGATCGGCACCAGGAAACGGCGCCAGTTCCGGCGCGCGGGGGGCTCGGGAACGGTCCGGGGCGCCACCCGGGCGACCTCGACCGCCGGGCCGCCGGCCGCCTGGTCCCCCGGCACGGCGGGCGGAACGGCGCGCACCACGGCGGCAACCGGCACCGACCGGTCACCGACCGAGGCCCGCGCCGCGGCCGCCATCGCGGCGGCGTCGGCGAACCGGTCCCCGGGCTGCTTGGCCAGGGCCCGCGCCACGAACTCCCGCACCGCCGGCGGGAACTCCGCCGGCAGCTCCGGCGCGGGCTGCTGGACGTGCTTGAGCGCGACCTCGACCACGCTCTCGCCGGTGAACGGCGGTCTGCCGGTGAGCAGTTCGTAACAGACCACGCCGAGCGAGTAGAGGTCCGAGGCCGGCGTGACGCCGCCACCCCCGGCCTGCTCGGGAGCCATGTACAGCGCGGTGCCGATCACCACGTTGGTCGCCGTGAGCGTGGTGCTCACGAGCGCCCGCGCGATGCCGAAGTCCGTCACCGTCACCCGGCCGTCGCCCCCGAGCATCAGGTTCGACGGCTTGACGTCCCGGTGCACGATCTCCTGTTGGTGCGCGGCGTGCAGCGCGTCGAGCGCCGTGGCGAGCATGCTCAGCACCCGTTCGGGCGGCATCGGCCCGTCCTCGGCGAGGACCTTGTCCAGCGGCCGCCCGTCGACGAGCTCCATCACGATGTACGCGATCCGCTCCCGCTCGGCGCCGCCCTCCCCGTCGCCGCCGCTCTCCCCGTAGTCGTAGACGTCCACGATGCCCGGGTGGCTGATCGCCGCGAGCAGCTGGGCCTCACGCCGGAAGCGCCGGGCGAACGTCCCCTCCTCCAGCAGCCCCGCGTGCAGGACCTTGACCGCCACCTGCCGTTCCAGCACCCCGTCGTCGGCGCGCCAGACGGCCCCCATTCCCCCGCCACCGATCCACTCGGTCAGCGTGTAACGACCTCCGAGTACGGCCCCCCGACCAGTCATGCCCTGCCCTCTCGCGATGCCCCGCACCAACGGGTTGTCGATAACGCGTCATGTTCTGCCCTCAGTCTCCCTCACCCGACGCCCCGTCAGTACCGGTCGCGGCGGGCGGATCGGGCGGATCGGGCCGCAGCGAGCGCCGGATGCTCTCCGGCGGGATCCGCGCGGCCTCGCCCGGGTCCGGCTCTTAGGTGCCGGACAGCCGGCGGCGGGCCGCCGCGAAAGGCCCCGTCCCGCCCCCGCGGGAGGGCCTTCCCCCCTACGCCGTCGCGGCCGCCGCCGCCCGGCCCGCCGTGCGGCCGGAGAAGAGGCAGCCGCCGAGGAAGGTGCCCTCCAGCGAGCGGTAGCCGTGCACGCCGCCGCCACCGAAGCCGGCCGCCTCGCCCGCCGCGTAGACGCCCTCCAGCACCTCGCCGCCGGGCCGCAGCACCCGGGCCGAGAGGTCGGTCTCCAGCCCGCCGAGGGACTTGCGGGTCAGGATGCTCAGCCGGACGGCGATCAGCGGGGCGGCGGCCGGGTCGAGGATGCGGTGCGGCGCGGCCGTGCGGATCAGCTTGTCGCCCAGGTAGCGGCGGGCACCGTGGATGGCGGTGACCTGGAGGTCCTTGGCGAACGGGTTGGCCAGCTGCCGGTCCCGGGCCTCGACGGTGCGGCGCAGCTCGTCCGGGTCGATCAGCGTCTCGCGGGTGCGGGCGTTCATACCGCGCGCGAGGTCCGGCAGATTGCCGGCGACCACGAAGTCGGGGCCGTGCCGCAGGTGCGCCCGGACCGGCCCGGGGGCGCCCGGCAGTGCCCGGCCGAGGACGCCGCGCAGCGAACGGCCGGTGAGGTCGGGGTTCTGCTCGGAGCCGGAGAGGGTGAACTCCTTCTCGATGATCTTCTGGCTGAGCACGAACCAGGTGTGGTCGTACCCGGTGGTGCGGAGGTGTTCGAGGGTGCCGAGGGTGTCGAAGCCGGGGAAGAGCGGGACCGGCAGCCGGCGGCCGCGGGCGTCCAGCCAGAGCGAGGACGGGCCGGGCAGGATGCGGATGCCGTGCCGGGACCAGATCGGGTCCCAGTTCTCGATGCCCTCGGTGTAGTGCCACATCCGGTCGCCGTTGATCAGGTTGGCGCCGGCCTCGCCGGTGATCCCCAGCATCAGCCCGTCGACGTGCGCGGGCACCCCGGAGAGCATCCGGTCGGGCGGGGTGCCGAGCCGGGCCGGCCAGGCCTTGCGGACCAGGTCGTGGTTGCCGCCGATGCCGCCGGAGGTGACGATCACGGCCTGGGCGCGGAGCTCGAAGTGGCCGGCGACCTCGCGCGAACTGGCCGTGCCGCGGGCCGCCTCGCTGGGCACCAGCACCTCGCCGGCGACGGTGTCGGTGACCCCGGCGTGCGCGGACAGTCCGGTGACGCGGTGGCGGAACCGCAGGTCGACCAGGCCGCGTTCGGCGGCGGCCCGAACCCGGCGGACGAAGGGTTCGAGCAGGCCGGGCCCGGTGCCCCAGGTGATGTGGAAGCGGGGGACGGAGTTGCCCGGTCCGTCGGCCAGCAGTCCGCCGCGCTCGGCCCAGCCGACCACCGGGAAGAAGCGCACGCCCTGGGCGCGCAGCCAGGCCCGCTTCTCCCCCGCCGCGAAGTCGACGTACGCCTCGGCCCAGCGGCGCGGCCAGGCGTCCTCGGGGCGGTCGAAGCCGGCGGTGCCGTGCCAGTCCTGGAGGGCGAGCGCGTGCGAGTCGCGGATCCGCATCCGGCGCTGCTCGGGCGAGTCGACCAGGAAGAGGCCGCCGAACGACCAGTGCGCCTGACCGCCGAGCGAGGCGGCCGGCTCCTGGTCGAGCAGGATCACCCGCCTTCCGGCGTCGGCGAGTTCGGCGGTCGCGGCGAGGCCCGCGAGGCCGGCTCCGATGACGATGACATCGGCGTCCAGGGCCATGCGCTCTCCTCCATCAGTGGTCCGGCGGCGCGGCCGGCGGTCCGGCGGTGCGGCGTGCGCCCGATACTGCGGCCTGCGGCGGGGCGAGTCAACCGGCGGGTAACAAGCAGCGGCGGGAATTCCGCTCCGAGGCGTTTCGGAAATACCTTCGATACACGGTGGAGCGTTATTCCGAAATACTTCTGACGGTTTTTCGGGAATTTCCGCGCCGCGCATGGACGGATTCGAAACCTGGCAGTAACTTACCTGTCGGTAGTAAAGCTGTGGCCCGGCTCGCACGACCCCCACTCGTTCTCTCTCCCCCAGGAGGAACCCGTGCTCCGCCCTGCCCGGAAACGCCGCACGACCCGCACCTCCCGGAAGTCCGCCCTGCTCGGCGCCGCGGCACTGGGCGCGGCCCTCGCCCTGACCTCCACCAGCGCGCAGGCCGCCACCCCCGCCCCCGGCCACTACGTGGCCCTCGGCGACTCCTACGCCGCCGGCGCCGGGGTGCCCGGCCAGTCGGCCGGCCTCTGCCTGCGCTCCGACCGCAACTACGGCCACCTGGTGGCCGCCGCCCTCAGGGCCGGCGCCTACACCGACGTCACGTGCGCCGCCGCCAAGGTGAAGGCCATGACGCAGCCCCAGTACGACGCGTTCATCCGGGTCAACGACCCGCAGTTGGACGCCGTCACCGCCGACACCGACCTGGTGACCCTCGGCATCGGCGGCAACGACCTCGGCGCCACCGACCTCGGGCTCGGCGAACTGGTCGGCGTCTGCATCGCCGGCGCGGTGGTCAACCCGTTGGGCACGCCCTGCAAGGACTTCTTCCACCACGGCTACTGGGACTGGTCCAGCTGGTCCTGGCAGTACGGCAACGACGACCTGGCCGACCGGATCGCCGCCGCGAAGCCGCAGATCGCCGACACCCTGAAGCGCATCCACGGCAAGGCCCCCAACGCCAGGGTGCTGCTGGTGGGTTACCCCTCCGTGCTGCCCGCCGACGGCTCGAAGTGCTTCCTCCGCCAGCCCGTCACCGCCGGCGACGTCGAGTACATGTACGGCACCCTCGGCAAGCTGAACGCCATGCTGAAGTCCACCGCCGCGGCCAACGGCGCCACCTACGTGGACACCGCCACCCCGACCGTCGGCCACGACGTCTGCTCGGACGACCGCTGGATCGAGGGCGCGCTCCCCGGCTCCCCGGCCGTCCCGTTCCACCCCAACGCCACCGGCGAGAAGGTGATGGCGGACGCGGTGCTCGCCGCGCTGAAGTAGCCGCACAAGCCCGAGGGGGCGGTGACCGGATGCCCGGTCACCGCCCCCTCGGTCGTGCCACGACGGGCATCACGGCTTGATGCGGACCACCTGCGGGTCGTGGTCGCTCGCCTGGACGGCGAACTCGCTGTTGATGTGCACCACGTCGTACTTGGCGTAGCCGACCTCGGGGCTGACCAGGATGTGGTCCAGCACCTGCGAGTTGCCCTGGAAGACGTAGGAGTACTGCTCCTTCTCCGGCAGCTCGTTCACCAGGTCGCGCAGCACGCCGTCCTTGGTGAGCGCGGCCAGCGCGGGAGAGAACTGGTAGTCGTTGAAGTCGCCGAGCGAGACCACCTTCGCCTCCTTGTCGGCGGCCAGCAGCTTGGCGACGAAGGCCTGCTCCAGCGTGGCCTGCTTGATCCGCTGCACCTCGGAGCTGCGGGCCGGGGCCTGGAACCGGCTGTCGATGCCCTGGTCGCCACCCTTGCTGTTGAAGTGGTTGGCGATGACGAAGACCTTCTTGCCGCGGAAGGAGAACTGGCCCACCAGGGGCTTGCGGCTGCTCGCCCAGGCCTCGTCGGCCGGGGTGATCCGGCCGGGCGAGGCGGTCAGCGCGGCGGCGGAGCCGGTGCCGGTCACGTCCACGGCGGAGGTGGCGCTGCCACCGGGGATGTCCGTGAAGGAGACCCGCTGCGGGTTGAAGAGGAAGCCCTGACGGATGTTGCCGCCGGGCTCGCCGCCGTCCTTGCCGTCCACCGGGTCGATCGAGCGCCACTCGTACGCCGGGCCGCCGGCCGCCTTGATGGCGGCGACGAACTTGGCGACGGTCACGCTCGCGTCCACCGTGCCGTCGTTCTTGGCGCCGTTGTTGTCCTGGATCTCCTCCAGGGCGAGGACGTCGGGCGAGCGCAGGTTGGTGACGACGGCCCGGGCCAGCTCGGCGAACTTGGCGTCCGGGTTGCCGGGTGCGAGGTTCTCCACGTTGTAGGTGGCGATGGTCAGTTCGCGGTCGGCCGGCTGGGCCGTGACCTCGCGCTGCAGGTGGTTGTCCTGGAGCGCGCCGAGGGTGCCGGCGACCAGCGTGTAACCGCCGAAGCCGTTGTAGTCCAGCGGGCCGTCGGTGGTACCGGTCAGCACGTCGCCGACGTTGGCGACCGGGAACGGCCGCTGGGCGGCCGGCGCCTGCTGCTGCACCATCAGACGACCGACGTTGGGCTCCTGGTACGACTCGTACAGCACGCCGCCGCGCTTGCTCTTCTGGTCCTGCTTGTCGGCCGCGACCCAGAGCTCGTTGTACTTGTCGGTCGCCTGGATCACCCGGACGTCCTCGACCTGGACGAGCATGCCCTCCAGCGACTCGTAGAAGTCCAGGGTGTACTTCTCCGGCTGGAGCGGCAGGGACTCGATGGTGGCGCCGGCCGGGGCCTGCGGCGTGTAGGTGCCGGGGATGTCGCGGGTGTCGACCACGACCGGCGCCGGCAGCGGGTTGCCGGCGGAGACCACGGTGACGGCCGGGTTGGTGAGCTGGGTGAGCGACTGCGAGCCGCCGTTGAAGTTCGGGTAGTACTCCGTCACCTTGCCGGTGACCAGCACCGAGTCGCCGACCTTGACGGTCGGGGTGGCGCTGCCGGTGTAGACGAAGACGCCCTCGCTGGTGGCCGGGTCGGCGTCCGGGTTCGGGTCCTGGATCCAGAAGCCCTTGGAGCCGTAGCCGCGCACGCCGGTGACGATGCCGGGCACGCCCGTGACCGTCGTGCCGGTCCGGGCCGAGAGCCGGGTGGCGCCCTGGACGTCGTGGATCCGGACGGCGCCCGGCTCGGTCGGGCCGGTCGGGGTGGAGCCCTCGGCCGCCTCGCCCTTGCCGTTGGTCGGGGTCGGGGCGCCGGCGGTGAGGTCCGCCGCGTTGTCGTCGGTGTCGGCGAGGCCCGCCTTGCGGGCCACCGAGGCACTGTTGGAGGCGCCGGCCGCGGCGGCCGGGCCCTCGTGGACGACGGCGGTGCCGAAGCCGACCAGGTCCCGCACGCGGGTGTCGGCGGCGCAGTCGGCGGCGGTCTTGCAGGTCAGCGGGTCGGTGCCGTGGACCAGGGCGACGGTGCCGCTGGTGCCCGACAGGGCCAACGCACCGGCCGCGTCCGGGGTGGGCAGCTCGACGGTGCCGCCCGCACCGGCCGCCTCGGCGACCAGGTAGCGCGCACCGGGCGCGATCGCGCCGGTCAGCGGGGTGACGCCCCACTGGGAGCTCGCGCCGGGCGTGCCGGATATGTACTGCACGCTCCAGCCGTCCAGACCGAAGGCGGCGCCGCCCTTGTTGGCCAGCTCGATGAAGTCGTTCTTCAACGTGGCACCCGAGTTGCCACCGCCGCCGTACACCTCGGCGATCACCGCGTCGGCCGAGGGCGCGGCCACCGCGGCCGGCAGCGGGACGAGCACCAGCGAGGCGGCCAGACCGGCCGGGAGGAGGGTCGCGCGGAGCAGGGCGCGGCGCGAACGCGGGCGGGGAGCGGGGGAGGTGGTCACCTGGACGGGACTCCTTGGTCTGTCGTGGCGCGCGGCGGCACGACAACGGGGGCGGCACGTTTCGTCCGGCAGTCGTGGGGCCGCCGGGACGTGAGAGTGGGTCAGGCAGGCGCGGACCGCGCGCTACCCGCGTAGAAATGCAGGCGCGGGGACCCCGGAACGGCCCCCCGCAGCGCCTTAAGATACGCGCGTAGAAAATGACCCGACAAGCCCCCGGCGGTGAACAATCGGTACCGCCGAAGAGATCGCACCCGAAGCTGTGACGTGCACGACAGCTTCGACGCCGACTGACCGGACGCCTCATCGGACGACTGACCGGCCGACCGACCGGACGCCTCATCGGACGACTGGCCGATCGACCGGACGACCGACCGACCGGCCCTACAGCCAACCCCGCTGAGCCGCCTTCAGGCCCGCCTCGAACCGGCTGCCCGCGTCCAGTCGCTCCATCAGCGCGGCCATCTGCCGGCGCACCGTCCGCACCGAGACGCCGAGCCGTTTGGCCGCCGCGTCGTCGGTGAGCCCGGTGGAGAGCAGCCGCAGCAGCTCGCGCTCGCCGGCACTCAGGCCCGTCCCGGCGTCCTCGGCCCGGTGGGTGCCGAGCGGGACGGCCGTCTCCCAGGTCTGCTCGAAGAGCGCAACCAGCGAGGCGACGATGCCCGGCTCCTCGGTGCACAGGGCGCCGAGCCGGGTGTTCTCCGGGTCGATCGGCACCACGGCGGTGGACCGGTCGAAGACCAGCATCCGGGGCGGCAGCACCGGCGCGGTGCGCACCCGGCCGCCGAGGCCGGTCATCCACTGCGCGTACCCGAGGGTCTCCGGGTCGTTGCGGACGCTGTCCTGGTAGATGGTGCGCAGGCTCACCCCGCGCACCAGGGCGTCCTCGTCCAGCGGCCGGGAGGCGGCCAGGCTGGCCGCGGACTGCGCGCCGCCGGGCATCACCGCGAGGCACTCGGAGGTCAGCCGGGCGGTCAGCACCTCCAGCTTGGCCTGGATGGCGTCCAGACCGACCAGCCGCTCGCCGCCGTCCACCAGGGTGCTCGCGCGCAGCGTCGCGTACTCGGCCACCGCCCGCGCCACGGCCGCCTTGGAGACGGCCAGCTCCTGCTGGCGCCGGGCCAGGTCCTCCTCCTGACGGCGCAGCAGCAGCTCCAGGCCGCGCTCCGGGCTGACCGGCCAGAAGGCCCCGGGGCGATCGCGGGAGGCGCGCAGCAGGGTCAGGTCGGCGAGCCGGTCCAGGGCCTCCCGGACGGCGCGCTCGGGGAGCCGGAGCCGCTCGCAGAGCTCGACGACGCCACCTTCGGGGTCGGCCAGCATCTCGCGGTAGACGGCCTCCGCGGTGGTGTCGAGCCCCAGCAGTTCCAGCACTTCCACGACCCCTGATCGTCGCAATGGGATTATCGGGCGATCCGCGGCTCGATCCTTGCGCCGCGACACCGGGCGTCACAAGGCATGATCCGGTCAAGCGGCTCGGGTGTACGTCGGCCCGCACCGGGGAACCACGCCGACAGCCGTGCCGGACCGATCCGGGAGTGCCCTCACGGGGCCCCCGGCAGCGGGCCCGGGCCAGCGGCCCCGGCCGCCCCGCCGGGGGCCTGGCGGGAGCCCCGCCGGAGGCCTGGCGGGAGCCTCCCGGGGGCCTGCCGCCGGTGGCCGGGGCCGCCGAGGGGCGCACATCTCGGGCGCTCGCGCCGGCAGGTTGCAGCTTGCTGCCTGTCCTGTTGCTGCCCGCTGCCGCCCTTCCCGCCGAAGGACCGCCACCGGGAGGATTCCCCCTGCGTACACCCTCCCCGCGCTCCACCGCCCCGCGCTCGCCCAACGGCCCGCGATCCGCCCCTTCGCGCCCTGAACCACTGTGCCCAGAACAGGAACCGCCGTGCCCAAGACCGTCCGGCTGCTCGCCGCCGCCGCCCTCGCACTCTCCCTCGCCACCGCCGCCGCGCCCGCCTTCGCCGCCCCGTCGTCGACCGCCGCCACCGCTGCCACCGCCCCCGCGGGCAGCGCGGCCGCCGGGAACGGCATCGGCTGGGACCTCGCGCTGCCGGGGGCGATCGGCTGGGACGTCAACGCCACCGGCACCCCGGGCATCGGCTGGGACTGACCACTCGGTGTTCTCCGTCCACCTGAGCCTCCTGGAGGTCTCCGCCGCGCCGACGGGCGAGGCGGGGGCCGCCGACGTCCAGGCGGCTCTGTGGGGGTGCGCGGGGCCGGGCGACGGACTGGAGCACGTACGCGCCCGTGCCGTCCGGGGCGGCGTCGGTCTGGTGCTGTACGTCCGCGCCCCGGACCAGGGGGTGGCCGAGCTGCGGGCGCTGGCCCTGCTGGACCGCACCCTGGCGGCCGGCCCGACCGGCCGCTTCGCCGCCGCGATGCCCTGACCGCGTCGCCCCGACCGCTTTCCGGCCTTCCGTAGGGGTTTCCACCGATCCCCACCCCTCGGAAATTTGGCCGATTCCGAGCGCTCGCCTCCACCGGCCGGACACATCGGACCCACGGCGGCCCCACCCTGGGCGGGCCCGGCTCCCGCCCAGGGTGGGGCGGACGGACGGACGGCGGGCGCGCCGGGGGGGGGGGGGGGGGCGGGCTGCGCCGGGGGGGGCCCGGCGGGCC